>CAMOYW010000071.1 GCA_946630405.1 uncultured Clostridia bacterium
GCCGCAAGTGCCGAGTATGCACATACCCTGTCGTCTTGTCCGTAAGCCGCTACCATGGAGCGGTCAAGTCCGGCATAACCTGCTCTGAAAGCGGGCACGGCTTCAAGTTCCGCCGTTGCAAGTTCCTCAACGCTAAAGCCGTATTCCTCGGCAATGATCTCTTTCAGGGCATCACCTTTGCTTTTTCTGTCGGCATCCGCACTTATTATTATTTGAAGGTTTTCTCCTTCAAAGGCATCCGATACTTTTTTTGTCACTCTTTCGTGGGCAAGGTGAGGCAAAAGGTCGCTTATGGTAAATATGGGATCTTCGGGTTTGCTACCGAGTTTAATATTCAGCTTTGTGCCGTCTTTTTTTATCACCACTCCGTGAAGCTCCAAAGGAATGGTGAGCCACTGGTATTTTCTGATACCGCCGTAGTAGTGAGTTTTTAAGTAGCTTATGCCCTCATCGGTATGAAGAGCGTTAGGTTTAAGGTCAAGCCTGGGCGAGTCAATGTGTGCAAGGGCGAACGTAAGCCCCTTGTTTACAATATCATCTCCTATGACGGTAACAAATATGTTTTTGTCTCTGTATTTTTTGTATACCTTGTCACCCTTTTTAAGTGAGTCGGTATCATCCATGTTTTTAAAGCCGTGATTTAAGGCAAGTCTTTCTATTTCGTCAACTGCCTCGCGTTCGGTTTTTGCGGTGTTGAGAAATTCAATATATTCGTCGATAAATTTAGACATAATGGGTTCCTTTCAAATAAAGTATGTTCTGTCGGATATTTTACCACATATTTCAAAAAAATACAAATATATGGGTTATTTTTCAGCAAAAAAATGAGGATGTGAAAACTCGGTTTCACATCCTCCGTTTAATTACTGCTTGAAAGTCCAGCTGTGACCTTTGTCGCATGCCTGCCCCATTACGGTGCCTTTTCCGTCGGAAAGGTTTATATATCTTATAACTTTAGAACCGCACTCGGGGCAACAGGACTGCTCCTTGGGGTACTGCTTGAGTCCTGTGGCAGAACCGAAAATAGAGATATTTTGTGTGTCTATTTCATCACCGAGTCCGCCGGATACCTTTTTTAATTCGTTTTCACTCATAGAGTTTCCAATATTTGAATTCATAACATTCCTCCTTTGGATGATATAATGTGTCTTACATCTAATATATTACCATATTTTTAATGTCAGTTCAACACAAATTTATGAATTAAAAATGACATTTTTAATCCCAAATCGAAATCCTCTTTTCTTTGGGGTAATACATTGCGTCGTCTTCTTTTACGCCGTAGATGTTGTAAAACTCATCAAAGCTCTTTATACAGGAGTTTACACGGACCCTTCCGAAGGGGTGTGTATCCATCATCACGGTGGCATATACGGCTTCTCTCACTCCCGTGGTGTAGAATAGAGTTCCGAAAAGGGTGAAAAATCTTTCATAGTCGGGGTCTTCTTCCTCGGAAAGCATACCCAAAAGACATTCCATGGCGGAAATGTCGGCAAAAGCCTCGCTCACCACATTGTAGCCCGTGGTATATATGCTGTTGGCTGCCTGACCGCCTTCGTATGCATTTGCGATCTTTTCAACGATATCGCCGTATGCTTCGTCCTCGCTGTCGGTAAATTCTTCGGTGGGTTCACCGTTTTTGTCGGCTAAAATGTTATCGGGATCGAAGGAATGGGATATTTCGTGGGCTATTATGTAGCCCGCACCTCCGAGCTTTTCCTCCAAGGTATAGTCGGGAGAGTACATAGGCTCTCTGAGGATACCTGCAGGAATGATTATGCTGTTAAGGTAATACTGATAATATGCTTCTACGGCATATATCTTTTCTTCAAAAAGGGCTTCCGAAGGTTTACCCTGTTTTGATGCGTTTAAAGCATTTTCCGAGTGCATTATTTCAAGCACATTGTTGTAAAAGCCCATATCCGAGGTGTTTTTGATGTCGGAAAGATCGAGGTGCGCGGTTACGTCGTCGGGGTAACCTATGATTATTTTCATGCTGTCAAGCTTTTCGCACAGGCGTTTTTTGGTGTTTTCGCTTGCCCAGCTTGAGGCATTGATATTTGCCTTGAAACGCTCCTTGATTTGATCCACAAGCTCATACACATCCTCACGATATGCCACATCAAAGTGCTTGTCGCAGTAGAGCATACCGATGTACGCATCCATGTAATCCATGGTGATGAGTTTGGCTTTTTCTTTAAGGTCGGTCCTGTCTTTTATAAAGAAATAATCATCGGCATCAATATGGTCTTTGTACTCATAGAAAAGCTTAATGTAGTCTTCCGAAAGGTAGGGAGCGGAATTGTACAGCTCGTTGAATTTCAAAAGCGCACGGAGCTCTTCCGTATGTTCTCCGTCAAAAAGTGAGCCTACGGCTTTAAACACTTCAAGGTTCATTATAAATAACTGACCGTCCGTGCTGTATCCCAAAGCATTTGCAAGCTTTTCCACATCAAAAAGTTTAAGCATCTTATTCAGATCCGAGGCGTACATTCTTGTGTAGTAGCTTTCGGAACCGTATTCTGCGGCTGCAAGCTTTTTTTCTGCGGTAAAGAGGTTTTCCGTTTCCTTTTCGGCTGTTTCCGCATCATCTCCGCCGAGCATATAGAGCTTTTTAACAAATTCACGGTATTTTTTGTACTCCGTGCTCTCTGTCATAGAGTAGAAATATGAAGGTTTTGACGAGGTGAGCGGTGTCATGGCGAGCACGGTTTTGTCAATGTTTTCGGGGTCTGTGACTACCGCCATGGACATAAACGGTGAACCTTCATAGAATGAATGTTTCGTTGTAAAGCTTACAAGCTCTTTTGTGTCTTTTGCTTCGTTCAGTCCGTCAAGGTAATACTGTATTGGTTCGTTGCCCAGAGAATTTCTTACATTTATGTTGACTATGCTGTCATAAAAATCTCTGACTGCGCGTTCTTTATCGGAGAGGGTGGTATAGTCTGCGGCTATAATATCTTCCAAGAGCTTTTCAGCTTCGTTTTGCGTATCTATGCTTGCGTTATAAAGCGTGCCTCTTATATAGTCGAACATATCTTCGGAAAATTCGGTGGTTATTTCCGTAGTGCTTTCCACATGCTTTTTGACTGCTGTTGTGGTCTCTTCCGTGGTCTCTTCGGTAGTGAGAGTAGTAAGGTACATATCCGCCTTTACAGTGTCGTTTTCAAGTGCTTCTTTATTTACACGGGAATAAAAGTCGTCTTCTATTCTTGTGGAGTAAAGAGCGTATATGTTTGCAAGCAGAGAGTTGATATCCGCTTCCGACGGGAAGGCATAGTATTTGTAGCCTGTAAGCAATACTCCCGCTTTCTTGAGCTTCAAAGCGCTTTCCGAAAAGCCGCTGTCCAGGTAGTCGGCATAATATTCTCCGTCTTTTGGAGAAGAGCGCATGGCATCCCCTTTTGGTGTGGGCAGATCCCCGAATGCAACGGATATGGCATATACGGCATCGTCCCAGGTGATGGGGGATGAATCCGGATTCAGCTTCAGTTCGGCAGGGTCAAATGTTTTGCCGTATTGAGGGAGCTTTGCTTTAAGAATGTCATAAAGCTCCGCTCTTGTAACATATTCCGTCGGCTCGTATACCGAAAATCCTTCAAAGGGGTATTCGGCATCCGGCTGAACGCTGTCCATATAGGCTTCATATTGTGTCACTTCGGAGGGCTTCATTTCAAGAATGGTGCCGCTTGTTTGGTTTATTTTAAGATAAGGCTTATCGCTTCTGAAAGCGTATACCATTCCGAAGGATTGCAGCATGAAGACTGCAGCCAAAACGGCACAGAGTAGTTTTTTCATATTTTACCCCCTTATTTGACCGTTACCGTAGATCACATATTTTGATGATGTAAGTTCTTTTAAGCCCATGGGACCTCTTGCGTGGAGTTTTTGAGTGCTTATGCCTATCTCGGCTCCGAAGCCGAATTCGTTGCCGTCCGTGAAGCGGGTGGAGGCATTTACATACACTGCGGCAGAGTCCACAAGGTCAAGGAACTTTTGTGAATTTTCGTAGCTTTTTGTAACTATCGCTTCGGAATGACCCGTGGAATATTTTGCGATATGGTCTATCGTTTCATCTATGTCATTTACGACTTTGACTGCAAGGATATAGTCGTTGTATTCGGTGATCCAGTCTTCTTCCGTTGCGGGCACAACATCGTCTGCAAGTGAAGCGACCGTTTCATCGCCTCTTATCTCCACGTTTGATTTTTTAAGCTCTTTTATGACCTTGGGTAAAAAGTCCTTTGCTATGTCTTTGTGTACAAGGAGCGTTTCCGCCGCATTACATACGCTCGGTCTTTGCACCTTTGCATTTACCGTTATATCTATGGCTTTTTGTATATCCGCCTCAGCGTCTACATATATGTGGCAGTTGCCTGCACCCGTTTCAATAACGGGGACTTTTGAGTTTTCCACAACGGAGCGTATAAGTCCTTTTCCGCCTCTGGGGATGAGCACATCCACATAGCCCGTGAGTTGCATAAGCTCGGTGGCGGATTGCCTTGAAGTGTCTTCTATGAGCTGTACAAAATCGGGGTTGAGACCGTTTTCTTCTATACACGAGCGAAGCACTTTAACGACCGCCTTGTTGGAGTTGATGGCTTCTTTTCCGCCTCTCAATATGACCGCAGAGCCTGCTTTAAAGCAAATGGCAAAGGCATCGGAGGTCACGTTGGGTCTTGCTTCGTAGATAATGCCGATAACGCCTATGGGTACTCTTTTTTGACCTACCATAAGCCCGTTGGGGAGAGTTTTCATGCTTATGAACTCGCCGATAGGGTCGGGAAGGGAGGCTATCTGTTCAAGTCCGTCAGCCATTCCTTCTATTCTTTCTTTGGTGAGTTTAAGCCTGTCTTGAAGTGATTTGGGCATGTTGTCGGCAATGCCGTTTTCTATGTCTTTTTTGTTTGCTTCTATGATAGCTTCGGCGTTGTCGCATAACGCCTTTGCACAGGACCTGAGTATTTCGTTTTTCAACGAGGTACCCAACCGTGCAAGTTCTCTTTTAGCCTTTACAGCATTTTCACCTGTTTTCTTCATCCTTTATAACTCTCCGTTCGGTATATATTTCATTAACGGGAATATCGTTTTCATCGTGGGCGATACTCCCTTTTATTTGCATATCAAAGCAAACTCCCGCTGTGTGTACGGCTTGGTTTTCGGATAGGAATCTGTCGTAGTAGCCGCCGCCGTAGCCTATACGGTATCTGTTGTTGCCGAAAATCAGCCCCGGCACTATCGCAAGTGTGTTCTCGTCGGGTTTTAGCAGGTCGCCTTTTTTAATTTTAGGCTCTTCTATACCGTATTTGTTTTTATACAGCTTCGTGTCTTTTTTGACTTCAACGAATACCATTTCGTGTTTACCCGTCATTACGGGTAAAAAGACTCGCTTTTTGTTTAAAAAGCAGGCATTTTCAAGCACCTTTAGATCCACTTCACTGCCGATTGCCTTATATAGGCATATCTTGTCTGCGGCATTGTAGGCTTCACTGTTCAGCACTCTGCAACAGATAACGGCAGATGCCTCTGCTCGCTCATTATCCGGGAGGGCATCTCTTTTTTCAAGATACGCTCTCCTTAATTCTTTCTTATCCATTTTTGCTTTTGAAAAGAGTACCTACGCTCTTTCCCTCCAATATGTCGTAGATGATATCCGGGTCTTCGCCCGAGGCGATCACCATATTTATTCCGCGGTTATTAAGCAGGTCTGCCGCTTTAACTTTGGTGATCATACCGCCCGTGCCGAGTTTTGAACCCGAACCGCCCGCAATTGAATAAATATTGTCGTCTATACCTTCGACCACGTCTATTATGCTTGCGTTTGGATCCTTGTTGGGGTCGGCGGTGTACATTCCGTCTATATCGCTCAGGATTATCAAAAGATCCGCTCCGCTCACAAGCGCAACGTATGCCGAGAGGGTATCGTTGTCGGAAAACTCGGTAAGCTCGTCGGTAGATATTGTGTCATTTTCATTTACTATGGGTATTACGTCCATTTCAACGAGTTTGTTGAAGGTGTTTCTTGCGTTTCTTCTTGTTATCTCCATATCGAAAACCGATTTGGTAAGAAGGATTTGCGCCACTTTTGCATTGTATTCGGCAAAGAGCTTTTCGTATATTTGGAGCAGTATGCCTTGCCCCACGGCAGATGCCGCCTGCTTTCCTATGGTATCTCTCGGTCTTTCTTCAAGCCCGAGCTTTACCGCACCTACGGCTATGGCACCCGATGATACGAGCACCACTTCCTTGGAGCTGTTCTGAATGTCGGCAAGTAACCTTGCCAGTCTGTCG
>CAMOYW010000072.1 GCA_946630405.1 uncultured Clostridia bacterium
GAGGAGATACAAAGGATATTGACAGAAGTCGACGGGCTTGCCTGCAGGGCGGATGCCGATATGTTTTTCGTATATGTTTCTCACAAGGCAGACCATGAAGCCTTTTTAAAAAGGCTTACGGATAAACTTTATCGGACGCTTCAAAACAGCAGGATAGTACTGAGGGTCGGTATCTGTGAAAATGCTGATGTTGAATCTGAGATAGAACAAAGATTTGACAGAGCCAATATCGCCTGCGGAAAGCTGAGAGGCCGTTATTCTTCCGCTTGTCTTTATTATGATAACGCACTTCACGAAAGAGAGCTTTATTGTGAAAGGCTGATAGACGATATGGATACAGCTTTAACCGAAAGACAGTTCAAAGTTTTTTATCAGCCTAAGTATTATATCGGCGGTGAAAATCCCGTGCTTGCAAGTGCGGAGGCTCTTGTAAGGTGGATCCATCCTGAGCTTGGCTTTATAAGTCCGGGGGAATTCATACCGCTTTTTGAGGAGAACGGACTTATACATAAGCTTGACAGATATGTTTGGAAAGAAGCCGCTTTTCAAATTGCAAGGTGGAAAGAAAAGTATGGACGTACCGTTCCTGTATCGGTCAATGTTTCGAGGATAGATATATACGATCCCGAATTAATTAACGAACTTAAAAGTGTTGTAAATGATGCAAAGCTTTCTCCTAAGGAATACTTGCTTGAGATTACGGAGTCTGCGTATACGGATAATTCAGAGCAGATCATAAACACGGTCAAAATGCTTCGTGAAGAGGGTTTTAGAGTTGAAATGGACGACTTCGGTTCGGGTTATTCATCTCTTAATATGTTGGGCAGATTGCCGATAGATGCGTTAAAGCTTGATATGGGCTTTATCAAGAATATTTGCACAAGTGCAAAAGATATGAAGCTTGTTCAGCTTATGCTTGATATAGCAGGCTTTTTGGGAGTTCCCGTTATAGCAGAGGGCGTTGAAACGAAGGAACAATACGAGCTTTTGAAAAAGGCAAAATGCGATTATATACAAGGGTATTATTTTTCAAAGCCCGTTCCCGAGGAGGATTTTAATGCCCTGATCGAAAAGGAGAAAAGTAATGCTTGACATTAAGAGCTTAAAAAGCTTTGGAGCGGATACCGATACAGGATTAAAGCTTTGCCTTGATAACGAAGAGTTTTATTTGGGACTTGTTAAAAGTGTTATTTCCGATTCGAGGGTGTTTGAACTGCTGAAATACTCGGAAGCAAATGATGTAAAAAGTCTGTTTGAAACGGCGCACGCTTTGAAGGGAATGTACGGAAATCTTTCTCTTACACCTATATATGAGCCTTTATGCGAACTGACTGAACTTACAAGAGATTCGTCGGAGATCAGCGGAAGATGTAAAGAACTGATACAAGAGATAGAGGAGCAAAGCAACAAACTTTCAAAACTTACGGAGTAAGCTGCTTTTGTTTAAGGAGTAACAATGGACAACAATATTTTTAACGAAAAAAGCTTAGAGAGAATGAATTCTCCCGAACAGCTCAGAGATTTTATTCAGGTCACAAGACCGAGTATTTGGATAATTGTAAGTGCAATTGTTATTTTACTGGTGGGAGTCATGTTTTGGGCGATTTACGGAAGTGTTGAACTTACAAATGCCAACGGGGAAAAGCAGGATGTTCACATGATAGAGTTTGTTGTGGCTGAATAATATGAGCAATAAAATAATAAAAGAGCCCGTTATCCAAGGCGTTGCCAAGGTTCCCGTTATTATGCAGATGGAGGACCTTGAATGTGGAGCGGCTGCTTTGTCAATGGTGCTTGCGTACTACGAAAAATGGGAGCCTCTTGAACTTGTCAGAGTAAATTGCGGTGTGTCAAGAAACGGCTCAAATGCGAGAAATATTATTCTTGCGGCAAGGCAATATGGTCTTCAAGCGGAAGGCTTTAAGGTTGAGATCGATTCTTTGAGAGAAAACGGTCAGTTTCCCTGTATTTTGCATTGGGAGTTTAATCATTTTGTGGTATGTAAAGGCTTTAAGGGCAATAAAGTATACATAAACGATCCCGCAAAGGGAAGTATTGTAATTAGTTTAGAAGAGCTTGAAAAATCATTTACGGGTGTCTGTATTCTTTTTGAACCCACGAAAGATTTTGAGCCGTCGGGAAGGCAAAGGAGCATATTGCCGTTTATAATGGACAGGATAGACGGAGTTAAGCGAGCTATGTTGGTTGTGGTTATAATTACCGTCGTATCCACATTGCTTAACCTGGCAAATTCGGGCTTCATGCGCTTTTTCGTGGACTATATGCTGACGGGAAAGAATAATGACATTCTCATTCCGTTTGTATGTGCGCTTTCGGGTGTGACACTTTTGTTGCTTTTTACCGAAGCTGTAAAGACACTTTTTATGCTTCGCTTAAACGGCAAGCTTTCAATCGTGGGCAGTACTTCCTATATGTGGCATGTATTGAGACTTCCTATGGAATTTTTCTCACAAAGGTCTGTGGGTGAAATAATACAAAGGCATAAGACAAATGCAACAATAGCGCAAAGTATTGTGAACAGCCTTATTCCCTGTTTTATCAACTCTTTGATGATAATATTTTATTTGGTGGTTATGCTGAGATACAGTGCACTTGTTACGTGTGTGGGTATCGCAGCTGTATTTATAAATATTATACTGTCTCGCATAATTGCCAATAAAAGAATGAATATAGCAAGGGTAATGCTGAGCGATAAAGGTAAGCTTGAATCGGTTTCGGTATCTTCAATAGAGATGATAGAAACCATTAAGGCAAGCGGAGCGGAAAACGGATATTTTGAAAGATGGGCAGGATATCAGGCTGCCGTCAATACTCAAAATGAACGCTATGAAAAGCAGAATTTTTATCTCGGTTCTATCCCGGGAGTAATAACGGAACTTGCAAATGCATCGGTGCTTGTACTTGGCGTGTTCCTTGCCATGAACGGTCATTTTACCGCGGGTATGATAATGATGATGCAAACATTGCTTATGAGTTTTACGGCTCCCGCAAATTCTTTGCTCGGGGTAGGCGAAAAGTTCATTGAGATGCGTGCCGATATAGAACGACTTGACGATGTAATGAACTATAACACAGCCGTTAATGATACTTATAGATCCAAAGGTGAGCTTAATAAACTCAGCGGAAACATCTCTATAAAAAATGTCACCTTCGGTTATTCAAAGCTTGAAGATCCCGTTATAAAGAATTTCAGCCTTGATATAAAGCAAGGCAGTAAAGTTGCCATTGTAGGTGCATCGGGATGCGGTAAGTCCACCGTTTCAAAGCTTCTTACGGGGCTGTATACTCCATGGAGCGGCGATATTCTTTTTGAAGGTAAACATTTTAACGAAATTGACAGAGATGTATTTACGGGCTCTGTTGCCGTAGTCGATCAGGATATTACGATATTTGAAGATACTATTTCAAACAATATAAAAATGTGGGATGAAAGTATTGAGGATTTTGAGGTTATCCTTGCGGCAAGAGATGCCAAAATACATGATGATATCATCCAAAGACCGGGAGGCTACGGATATGTGCTCAACGAAGGGGGTAAAGACCTTTCGGGAGGACAGAAACAAAGACTTGAGATTGCAAGGGTGCTTGCACAAGATCCCACTATAGTTATACTTGACGAGGCTACAAGTGCACTTGATGCCAAGACGGAAAATGAAGTCGTTACGGCGATCAATCAGCGAGGTATCACATGTATAGTTATTGCCCACAGACTTTCGGCAATAAGAGATTGTGATGAGATAGTAGTGCTTGACAAGGGCGAGATAAAGGAGCAGGGTAGGCACAGTGAGCTGTTTGCAAAGGGCGGCATATATGCGGAGCTTGTTTCAAATGAATAGAGGAATGTAATGGGTTGGTTCAGTGATCAAATTGAACAAAGAAGAAAAAAGGATTCCGAGATTTTCGGAAACTCCTTTATTAAGCTTGCCGGTTCCGTAGTCGGAGAAAAAGAAGCAATGCGGCTTGGCGGCGCTTATACCGAATACAAAGATGCAGTTACCGCAGTGGCAAGGCATTTTAAGCTTAAGGAAAAGGAGTTATCGTGGAATACAGCTCCTTTTAAGGAGTTGCTTGATGCGACATTCAGCCCCGAAGGTATTATGTACAGATACGTAAACCTTGAAAAGGGATGGTTTAAAGAAGCTTATGGGGCAATGATAACCCGCAGAGAGGATAACGGTCAGCCCGTGGCTCTTTTGCCTAAGGGGAACGATTACTATTTCTTTGATGAAGAAAGCGGGCGAATGCTCAAGGTCAATTCAAAGACTGAGACTTTCTTTTCCGAAAAAGCGATCTTGTTTTATCAGCCGTTTGAGCTTAAAAGGCTCAATGTGGGCGAGCTTTTGAAATTTATATGGAAAAAGCTTGAAATACAAGACCTTGTAATACTTCTCGGGGTGAGTTTCTGTATTTCTTTGGTTGGCTTGCTTGTGCCTGCCATAAGCAGAAATATGCTCTCGGGTGTACTTTCGTCGGGTTCTAAAAGCGCCCTCGTTGCGGCTTCCGTGTTTTTTGTTTGTGTAATAATTTCAAGAGCGTTGTTTGAGATCGTTAAGGAAATAATTACCAATGCCGTAAGAGTCAAGGTCAGTATATCCGTAGAGGCGGCGACGATGATGAGAGTTTTGTCGCTCCCCACGGGCTTTTTCAAGAAGTTCAGCGCAGGCGAGCTTTCGGACAGAATGAGCTATATTCGTTCTTTTTGCGAGATGCTTATTGTGTCGGTTCTATCACTTGGTATAACGGGTTTGTTTTCCCTTATATATGTAGGGCAGATTTTTTTATATGCCTCTCACCTTTTGGTGACCGCTACGAGTATTATTTTCTGTACGATACTTGTATCGTTTATATCTACCGTATGGCAGATGAAGATAAGCAGAGAGAGAATGGAACATGCTGCCAAGGAAGTCGGAATGGAGTTTTCTTTCCTTTCGGGCATTCAAAAGATACGTCTTTCGGGTGCGGAGAAAAGAGCCTTTTCAAAATGGGCTGAAGTATACGCAAAGGAAACGAAGCTTGCTTATAACCCTCCGGTTTTTTTGAAGCTTAATAATGTTATCAATATGGCGGTTTCCATGACGGGCATTATTATAATATATTATATGTATATTAAATCGGGAATTAGTGCTGCAGATTACTATGCGTTCAATTCGTCTTTCGGAATGCTCCAGGGAGCGTTTTCGGCTCTTGCTTCCGTTGCGTTAATAATTGCGGATCTTCAGCCGATACTTAAAATGTGTACTCCCATACTTGATGCGGAGCCGGAGATCACCGACGGCAAGCAAAATATTAAGCGTATAAGCGGAGCTGTGGAGCTCAACAATGTGACATTTGCCTACAATGATAATATGCCGAAGGTGATAGATAACCTTTCTCTTAAGATTCGCTCGGGAGAATATATTGCCATCGTAGGTGAAACGGGCTGCGGCAAGTCAACGCTTATAAGACTTCTTTTAGGCTTTGAGAAGCCGCAAAGAGGTGCCGTTTACTATGACGGAGTGGATATACAAAAGATAAATCTTCGCTCACTCAGGAAAAAGATCGGTGTAGTGATGCAAGACGGAAAGCTCTTTCACGGAGATATTTTTTCAAATATTGCCATATCGTCCCCCGGACTTACGATGAGTGAGGCTTGGGAGGCTGCGGAAATAGCGGGAATAGCCGACGATATAAAAGAAATGGCTATGGGTATGCACACTCTTATATCGGAAGGCTCGGGAGGTATCTCGGGAGGTCAGAAGCAAAGGCTAATGATAGCCAGAGCTGTTGCATCAAAGCCGAGGCTGCTCATTTTTGATGAGGCAACAAGTGCTCTTGACAACATTACGCAAAAGAAGATAACGACCGCTTTGGATAAATTGAAATGTACAAGGATAGTTATAGCACACAGGTTGTCCACCATTATGCAGTGTGACAGGATCGTGGTGCTCAATGACGGAAATATAGCCGAAGAGGGCAAGTATGACGAGCTTATAGAAAAAGGAGGTCTGTTTGCCAAGCTCGTGGAAAGACAAAGGTTAAATGTATGATTTACTTTAAGAAAGGAAGATAATATGAATATGAAGATAGGATCAACACTTGACAACGATGATTTAATGCAGGTATCGGGCGGAGTAACAAACGGTTCGGGAATAAAGGCAGACTATCCCACAGAGCAGTTTAAGTGTCCTAAGTGCGGAAGTATAAAGCTTACCGACAATTCCACATCTTTACCGGGAGTGAGGACGCAGAAATGTGCGGTATGCGGTT
>CAMOYW010000073.1 GCA_946630405.1 uncultured Clostridia bacterium
TTTTGCCCGTTTTGAGTGTGGTAAGGCACGGACGAGTTTTGGTTTGCCACATTTCTGCCTGCGGTGTAGTCGGTGTTGGGATTATAACTTGCATTTGGATTTGATGTATCCCTGTACACGGGTCTGGGCTTAAAGTTGTAGTCGCTGTCTGCCACGGGTTCTGTGGGACGTGTGAAGGCTGTATCTTGATGATTTACGAATTCTTTGTTTTGATCGTAGGATTTGGGCGGAGTGCCCGAGATCTTGTTGTCATCATTCATATAGTATACGGGCGGAGGGGTATTTTGTTTTTGCCTGATGTATACGGGTGCATTTGGTTTTGTCAGATTTACACGAGGTCTGCCCGAACCTTGATTATTGTTATTCATGCTTTTCCCCCTTTCTCCGTTATCCTGTTTTTATAGTAATTTTACAATACTTGGTTTATCTTGTCAATTAATGAAGTGAAAATTTATAAAAAAGAAAGAATTGGGATAACCAAAAGCCTAAGTAGAATAGGTTAATTTATAATATTACAGTTATGTTACGGTTTTATGTTAAAAATTACCAAAAAATTAATATAAATGTTAAATTGTGTCGATATTGCACAATTATAATGCTCGTAACAGTGGAAATAATTGTATATAATGCTTAATATATTGTTAAATAAATTGCAATATAGCGAAAATCGAGTAATTTGTTTATTATCCATAAGGCACAAGATATAGTTTCTGTCCGATAAAAATCCCATATTTAGGGAGTAAAAAATCGAGTGGGAGTAAATGCCCGAATTTAATTGTAAATATCTCACAAACCTTGTATAAATGCGGACTTTTGGCGAAAAAACACTTGAAATTTGGCGAAAATTATACTATTATTTAAAAACGAAGTGGTGGAAAGTGGTTGAGAGTGGGTCTAAATAGTCAGAAAAGGGTCCACAAACCCATACGGGGGTGAGATAATGCGTTTTTACGGTACATATGAACATGCCATTGATGAAAAAGGCCGCATTATCATGCCCGCAAAGCTTCGTGAAGGACTTGGAAGCAGGTTCTACATAACAAGAGGCTTTGACAAATGTCTTGCGGTTTATACTTGTGAGAAATGGGAGCAATTTATGTGCAAGCTTGAAGAACTTCCGAAATCCGACAAGAGAAGCCGCGCATTTTCACATCGCTTTGTGGCAAATGCCATGGAGGCGGAGCCGGATAAGAACAACAGGGTGGTCATAAGTCCCTCTCTCAGGAAGCTTGCCGACCTGAAAAAGGAAATAGTGACCATAGGTCAAAACGACTACATAGAAATATGGGACAAGGAAGCTTGGGAAGAATACAGTGCTCATTATGAGGACGAAGAGATAGATTTTACCGATTTCCTGTTCTGACAGATTTAAGAGATGAAGTTTGAGCATACATCCGTGCTTTTGAACGAAAGCATAGAAAATTTAAACATAAAAGAGGATGGAGTGTATGTGGACTGCACCTTAGGCGGCGGCGGTCACTCACTTGAAGTATTGAAAAGGCTCTCTCCCGAGGGAAGGCTTATAGGCATAGATCAGGATGAAAATGCCTTGAAAGCCGCAAAGGGAAGGCTCTCGGAGTATGAGAACGTGACATATGTACGCTCGAACTTTTCAAATATATCGCAAATATGCGATGAGCTGGGACTTGTACCCGGCACTGTTAATGCTTTCATGCTTGATTTAGGTGTATCCTCCCACCAGCTGGATGAGGCAGACAGAGGTTTCTCCTACAATTTTAACGCACAACTCGATATGAGGATGGATGATCGTTGCCCTCTGTCTGCCTTTGAGGTGGTTAATGAGTACTCCGAAAAGGAGCTTGCCCGTATCTTGTATGAATACGGTGAGGAAAGATGGGCCAAAAGAATAGCTGAATATATAGTTAAAAAAAGAGCCGAAAAGCCCATAAGTACCACATTTGAACTTGTGGATGTTATAAAGGCTGCGGTGCCGAAGGGAGCCAGAGAGGGTGGACCGCACCCTGCGAGGCGAACTTTTCAGGCGATCAGGATAGAAGTCAACAACGAGCTTTCTATACTTAAGCCTACCATAGAAAAAATGGCGGATCTGCTTAAAACGGGAGGGCGGATCTGTATCATAACCTTCCATTCCCTTGAAGACAGGATAGTGAAAAATGCTTTCCGAGACCTTGAAGATCCGTGTATATGCCCGAGAGATTTCCCGGTGTGTGTATGCGGAAGGAAGCAAAAGCTTAAAGTAATTACGAGAAAGCCTATTGTACCGAGTGATGAAGAACTTTCGGTAAACAAACGATCGAGAAGTGCAAAGCTGAGAGTAGCGGAAAAAGTATAATGCAGGTATAATAATTATATATATAATCGGTGTTTGGCAAAATTGATAATAAAACTTCGTTTGTCAAATGTGTTTTCGTATTGTAATATAATTGAAATATTTGTAATTTTGTAGTATAATCCGAAAAGAGGTGTGAGAGATGACCCGAAACGGAAGGAGAACTTCCACAATTAAAAAGCAGGTACGCCCCGTAAGGGGTGCTTCTCGCACGAGTGTACGGAGCACAGACTACAATACCAACAGAATGAACAGCGCGGGCAGCTACGGTATACGCAGCTACAGCGACTATATCAGAAGTGAGAGACAGATGCAGGCACCCGCAGGTACCATGCAGTCGGGGCATTACTCTCGCTATAATCATACTTCATCGGCTCTTGCTTATGATTTTGAGCCCGAGGAAGCTCCCCGCCCCGAAGTACACCGTGTAGTAAAAAAGGTGGTCAAATCTCGCTATGTAAAGCAAAGCGAGGTGATTCCCGTGGGCTTTCGTAAAGCAGTGTTCGGCATAGCACTTATTGCCGTGTTTATAGTTGTACTTTTGCGTTTCTCCCTTACCAACAATGCACACAGAGAGAGTATTGTGGCAATGCAGGAGACGGTTGATGAGCTCAGAGAGGATAATAAATATACAAGACAGTCCATAGATGAAAGTCTTAATCTTAAAGAGGTAGAATCCAAGGCTCTGGAGCTTGGTCTTCAAAAGCCTGCAGAGTATCAGATGATAGATATAAGTGTGCCGAGAGACAGTTATGCGGTGCAGTATAACACCGAGCAAAGTGTTCACCACAGCCTTGTGGACACCGTTAAAACACTTTTAGAGATGAAGTAATATGCCTAAGGAAGTCAATAAAAAACGCCCGAAGAGGGCAAACAATACCCGCAGAACAAAGCGAACGAAAAAACCATTTTTAACTGTGACGGCAAAAATAATGCTGTTGCTTGTATGTTTTTCGGTAGCTATTGTGTTTGTGGGTGTTTTTCGTGTTGCTCAAATAAAGGCGGGCGGAGAAAAATACGTACAGACTGCTATCTCACAGCAGATGAACAGGGTGCAGGATAAGCTTATAAGCCCCAACAGAGGCGATATAACCGACAGAAACGGAGAGCAGCTTGCAGTCGGTGAAACAGTATTTAACATTATTTTTGATGTAAGACTTTTTGTTTTGCAGAATGATGATGATAGAGAGAAAACCATAAAGAATATTGAAAACATTGTGGGAGTTCCCAGAAGCCTTATAGAAAGCTATGCGGCAACGGATGCCAACGGTGTGCCTTCAAAGGATACAAATTACTGTGTGCTCGCAAAGAAAGTTCCCTTTGAAAAGGGAAAGCTTATAAATGATTTGAATTGTAATTGGCTCTATGCCGAGCAGGACACCAAAAGGAGCTACCCGAACAAGCAGCTTGCGGCTCAGATAGTCGGCTTTATCAGGGGCGACAGCTCATGGGGACTTGAAAGCTACTATAATGAATATATGCTTGGAGTTCCGGGCAGAGTTTTCAGGACCTATGAAACGGGCGGTTCTGTTGTGACCCAAAGAGAAGCACCAGTAAAGGGCGACAAGGTCATAACCACGCTTGATTCCACCATTCAAACTTATGCACAGCAGGTGTGCGAGGAGGCGTACAAGGCATATTCGCCCGAATATACCGCATCCATAGTTATCAATCCGCAGACCTGTGAAGTGTATGCTATGGCTCAGTATCCCACGTTTGATCCCAACGATCCTTTGCAAATAAGCCAAAGGGCGGACGATCCTCAGCTTGAATCGAGCTGGGCATCTTTGACCGATGCGGAGCAGGCAGAAAGAGCAACGCCGAGCTGGACGAACTTCTCCATAACAAAGACTTTTGAACCCGGCTCTATATACAAACCCATAGTTGCGGCTATGGCACTTGAAGAGAATGTTATAAGTCCCGAAGAGACCTTCTTTTGCGGAGGTTCCCTTACGGTTGCCGACTACAACATCCACTGTCACAACAGAAACGGTCACGGTACGCTCACGCTTGACGGAGTTCTTGCTCAGTCATGTAACGTGGGTATGATGCGTATAATGACGAAGCTCGGTGCCGATAAATATCTTCAGTATCAAAAGGATTTCGGCTTCGGAGAAAGAACGGGCATCGACCTTCCCGGAGAGGCAAGTGCCGCAGGTTTGCTCTACACAAAGGAGAATTTACATTCCGCCGAAATGGCAACTTCTTCTTTCGGTCAGGGCTTTAACTGTACTCCGATGCAGGCGATAACGGCGTTTGCCGCACTTGTAAACGGCGGTAAGCTTATGAAGCCTTACATTGTAAGTGAGATACTTGACAGAAACGACAATGTGGTGCTTAAAAATGAGCCCGAGGTGGTTCGTAACGTTATAAGCAAGGAAACATCCGACTATATTCGTACTGCTCTTGAAGAGGTTTTGACGGAAGGTACGGGTAAAAAGGCTGTGATACAGGGCTATGCCATAGGCGGCAAGACGGGTACTGCTCAGCAGGCACCCAGAAGCGAGCAGAAGTATGCTTTGAGCTTTATAGCATATCATTCCGTTGAGAATCCCAACATGATGCTCATGACGGTTATATATAAGCCCAAGGACTATAATGATGAGGGCGGTGAAGCTACTCCCGTTCCCATGATGAAGACCTTGATGGAAAAGATAATCGAGTACGAGGCAATCCCTCCCGACAACAGCGAGGCTGCCGAGACCGCAGTGACCGAGAACGGATATACCGTTAAGGATTATACCAACACAAATCTTAAATCCACTATACAGGAGCTTGTAGCGGACGGTATAGACTTTGAGATAATCGGTTCCGGTGATGTTATCACCAAGCAAAGCCCCGGAGCGGGAACAAGACTTGATAAAAAGGTGGAGAAACTTCTCTTTACGATCTCCGCAAGCGAAAATGCAAAACTTGTACCCGTGCCCGATGTAACGGGATTGGAGGTAGAGGAGGCTCAAAAGCTTCTTGAAAGTGCGGGCTTTGTTTGCTCCGTTACCAATGACTCCGCTCAGATACAGGCTCAGATAGAGCAGGCAAAGGAAAATGCCACAGCGGAGGGTACGATAGAGGAAAGTGAAGAGACGACCCAATCACCTTCCGAAACCGTATCCGATACCGATACGCCCGCAGATGCAAAAGTATATGTACAAATGCCGTCTGCAAATGTTAAGGTAGAATCGGGAACGACGATAAAGGTAAGAGTAAAATAAAAACAGAAACACCGATTTCAAAAGAAGTCGGTGTTTCTGTATATAATGGGGGTTAAAATGAGTTATGTATCGCATAAAAGAATATTGCAATTTTTAATAGCTTTTGTATTTATAGCCTTAGGTCTGCAGGTCATAATAGATTATATCGGCAGCAAGATCGAATACGATCGGTTTATTAAAAACGCTATTCCCGTTCAGGCAAAAATAGTAGACATAGATCCGAGGTTGAGCGAAAGCTATGATGTTTATGTGATGTACGAGGTGAAGGGTGAAAGCTATAAAAAAGAGCTTGGATATTATGATAAGGCTTTGAGGGTGGGGCAGGAACTTACCCTGTTTGTCGATAAAAGCGACCACAGTAAATTCAAACTTGATCCGTCTAAAGCGGAAAAAGGAAGCTTTACCTTTGCATTTTTGTTTTTCGGAATCGCAATATTTACTTTGGTAATAAAACCGAAGGACGAATATAGAAATGAGGATCTATTATGAATATAGGATTTGTAGTAATGGTAGTTGGCATATCACTTAGGAATCCTGTCGTAGCGATAATAGGGGCTGTGATGTGGTACGTGCTCGCAAATAAGAAAAAGGATAGGGATAAAAATCCCGAAACCGATCCAAAAGAGCAGGAGGATGATGTGCAGTGATCTATAAACTGCCATAAATCGGTTTATTGATTCTATATCGTAATGCTTGCGTGTAAAAGTCCGTAGGT
>CAMOYW010000074.1 GCA_946630405.1 uncultured Clostridia bacterium
TAATTTTTGCGTCTCCGTAAAGAGAGTTATAGTTTATAAAAACCTCCGACCCAATTTTGGTCATGGGTATTTTTTTAGGCGCTCCCACCGTACCCGACGACTTATTGTACAATGCAAGTTCATAGGATGTTATAAGATTTCTTTCACCTTTTTCGCTCATCCTTTCGATATATCCGGCATAATCATCGTAAGTCGTAACGGGAACTTTGTGTTGATATTCCTCAATGGAATGGATATCGGCAAATCCATATTTTTTTCCGTATTCGGTGTCTTTATTGTCATCAAGCAACTTTAGCAAAAACTCTTCTTGAACCTTCATAGGTTCTTTCGTTATCTGCTCAAAATGTTCAACCATTTTTAATCCTTTTTCAACCCGTTGCTTTGCCAATTCTTTAGCACGATCGTCCACCTTAATGCTTACCTCCTTAAGCAACAGATATGATCTCGATCTGTTATTTCAGCACTTCACTCTCTTTTTAAACTGCACTGTGAAACCAAAAAACCTTAACATCGCAGCTGTCTTCGTCTTTTTTTATTGAATGTGGAGCACCCGCGGGTGCGATCATCGCTATCCCCGGAAATATGTCAAATTCCTCTTCCGCTATCTTTGCTTTACCATGTCCTTCAAGCACCAGAAAACCCTCTTGGTCGTCATGAACTCCCGGCTTTTTATACTCGGTACTCCTATAATAGGTAAATCCCGCTTTACAGCCCGCAACACATCCGTTTTCCGCTGTAAGCACATCGCAGGCATTTACTCCGTTTTTATTCATTTCATCAATTAATACATTGCTGTCCGAATAATACTTCATCTTTTTTCCTATAAACGCTCTCCGTTTTGCATATAATAATTCTCAAGTTTTTCCCTGCATGCGGTAAAGACACTTAACAAATTGGGATCGAAATGGCTTCCCATACTCTCTATCATTATTTCCGCCGCCTGTTCAAAACTCATAGGTTCTTTATAGCACCTTTTGCTTACAAGTGCATCGTATACATCCGCTATTGCCATAAGTCTTGCCTCAAGCGGTATCATCTCGCCCACAAGTCCGTCGGGATATCCTCTTCCGTTCCACTTCTCGTGATGGTACCTCGCTATATTATAGGCAACATCAACAAAATGCTGCTCCTCCACATCTTTTAAAATAATGGTAACAAACTCGGAACTTTTTATGGAATGTGTCTTCATTATGGCATATTCTTCATCGGTAAGCTTTCCCGGCTTTAAAAGAATGGCATTTTCAATGGTGATCTTTCCGAGGTCGTGCATGGGCGCAGCTCTGACAATATCATCACACATTCGATCATCTATATAATAGATACCCTGTTTTTTTGCTTCATCCACTATATATTTGATCACATCACTCGTTCTTTTAACGTGACCACCCGTATTACTGTCTCGGTTTTCCACCATGTTTGCAAGACCCAATACAACTCTTTGCTGAATGTTTTTAATGTTTTCCGTCTTTTTGTTGACTTCTTCATTCAGTGTATCGCTGTATTCCTGCATAAGCTTAATAGCCTTTTGCTCCTTTGTAACATCGGAAACATCAAAAATATATCCCATATTTTTCCCGCCTTTTCTGACGGAAAACCTGCTGACATCGCATTTACATACAATATCCCCGACATTGAAAAGTTTGGATACTCTTTCTCCTTTTTCCAGAGAATCTATTAAAGGAAAAAACAGTTTGGCAATATCACCGTCTATTTCCTTATCAACTTTTTGATCCTTGAGAGAAGGCAAAAAATCATATATTTTCTTATTACAGCCAAGAAAATTTTTTTCATTATCAACAGCCGCATACCCCTTGATACCGCCTATGTTTTGCCGTTCGGATATCAAATGCGAAATATCATGGGCATGGGCTTTGTCGTAGCTTAATGCTATATACAGATCCGCCGCAACGTAAAGTATCGGTAAAGTCGTAAAACTAACTTTAAAGGCAGTTTCAAAAAGATATATAATGATAGCCGCCACGACCACTCCGGCCGACAGGAAAAAAAATCGTTTTGAATAAGAACCACTCTTAATAACGGCTATGACAATAAGCGAAATAATAGCCAAAAATATTACAGCCATATACAGCCAGTGCATCGTTTTAAGAGGTCCGGGCTGTGTAATGGTAGCAATACCCATACCCGTATCATACAGCTTAAGAGATCTGTAATATCTGTCGTTATGAATACTTGACCACACCATTACAAGGTGAGCGATGCTTAAAAAATACACTCCGATCTTGACCCACGGCTTCGCCACAATGTTCATAAAGCGCAGAATACTGAACAGGAAAACTGCCAGAAGTATGGTACTGTCAAGGTAAATAAAGCAAAACATCAGCATTGCTCCCTCGACTGTCGTAACTCTGCTTTTAAGCCAGTATCCGAGAATAATTACGGGAATAAGCACCACTACGGTCCAGTAATGTATATCTATGTTTTCATAGTTCTTTTGTGCCATATATACCGCTATAAGAAGCGACAGCCCCAAAAGAACGGCATATAAATCAGTTATCATATTCAAAATTTCCAATAGTTTCGGTTGAAACGGCTGTACAATCCAATTCAAAGTAAATATCGCTTCCGCCATCGGGAGTATCAGTGCGTTTCAAATGCGTACCGAGCACCGCCGAAAAGCCTTCCGCCATTTTCATACCCGTGCGTAAACCTTTGCCTACTTCTATCTCAGCGTTTTCGCTGCCTTTTTTCGGACTCGTCTTGACGGATATAAGAAGATGAACATCCTTTTGCCCAGTCATTTTTCCGAAAACGGCAAATCGCACCGTTCCTCCTATTGCTTCCTCACAAGCATTGTGCATTAAATTAATAATAATGCTCTTTAACTTTTCCTTGTCGCAATAAATCATATCGGGCAAAGACGAAGTTATATCCGTTGTTATTTCCGTATCCGATGCTTTAAAACGATCGTCTACCGAACCGATACATTCACGTATCATTTTCGCAAGTGAAAACTCGGAATACTGTAATTGCTCTTTTCCGGATTCAAGTTTTGACAGCTCAACTATACTTCTGACCACAAACAGAAGCTTTTCGGTCTCTCCCATTATGGTCAAAAGCTTTCTGTGCTTTTCTCCGTTTTCTTTCGGCAGGATCTCTTTTGTATTTTTTTGTATAAGCTCTATTGACGGACGTATCCTTCGAGATACGTTATCAAGAAATTCGCTCTTTTCTCTGCTTTTGGACTGTGCATGCTCTATTTGACCCTGCATCTCCAAAAGTTCCTCTTTTTCTTTATTTATCTCTTCCAATGTGAAGATGACCTTTGTAAGAGCATTTTTATCTCTCTCCGCCGCAATAAACCTTATGCGGCACCACCCGTGAGATTTGCTGACATATTCCGCAACCAGAGAGTTTCTGTTCTCCATTCTGTCGGGAAGTGTCTCAAGGTCTGAAAAACATTGTATCATATTGGTATATGTGGGAAGAGAGTCTATATTAAACAGGTTTTCAAGCTGTTCATTTGCACCCAAATCGACAGGTCGTTGGCTCTTTGAATTCTCTAATTCGGTAACGGGCGTTATACTGTCCTTCTCCAAATCTATCAAATATATCACATCGTATATCTCGGACATATACGAAATACCCGAAAGTTTCAAGCCGATCTCTTTCTTTGCCCTTCTATATGTCAATGCTGCGGTAACACATATAAGAAACTCCAAAATAAGAAGTCCGAATAAGAAGCAAACGATTATAAACCCTACACCCTGTGTAAAGAATTTATGGAAATGATATACAACACCATAGTCGGCAATTTCCATCTCTCCGTTATAGTACAATATCATACCGACAACTATGGTTTGCCTTGTTTTAAGAGGTGTTTCCTTAAATTCCGCATTAGGATGATATACGACCATATCTCCCTTTTTAAGAGGGATCAACAAATCGGAAGCGTCAAAAATATGGTCAAGTGTTATATCATCCTTATTATAAGATGCCAAATCAATAGTCTGCACCTTTTCGTCGGCAGTGCCGACATATTGATGTATCTCTGTTGTCCCGTTCCAAAATTGATTAATATAACAGTCTTTTTCTATGTTAATAATAAGCGACCAATTGTCTATGTCGTAAGACGAATTATTCTTTACGGAAGCATCGAAAATTGCAGCTTTCAGCTTAAGCTCTCTCTTTTCCCAAGTTGAAGTAGCTCCGCCTCTCGGTTCAATGTGTACATAAAAGCTACCGTTTTCGTCATCGGCATTTGCCTTTCTTTCCGTTTTGTTATATATATACACACTGTACAAATGTATGATCATACCACCCAAAAACAAGACCACAAGCATTGCAAGTGTGACTATCGCCAATTTTTTACGATCGACTTTCATTCCCCTGCCTCCTTAAAAGCTGTATCTTATCAGCCTACCGTCTTGAATTATAAAACATAATGGCAATAAAATCAATACCTCTGTGCACTTTGCACATAAAAAAGGCGGGAGAAGAACTCCCACCTTTTGTTATGGATTATTATTCAACAACTTCGTTATTTGTAACGATGTCTGTAAATGTAACATCTGCACAACGAGTAGTGTAAAGACCGAAGTAAACGGTACCTTCCATTGCCTTCTCGTATGTTGTGGTCACATCACCGTATGTTACCGTGAAGGTGTCACCCTTCTTGACGATCTTAACGTCCACAACATCACCTGCTTGAGGAACGTAAGTTGAAAGCTCGGCATTTGTTGCAAGCTTTGCATCCGCATCTCTGTAGAATGTCTTCATACAGGTTGCATCAACATCGTTGTACTTAACGGCACCTGCAGCAACATATTTGTATGTCTGCTTGTTGTACTTATCTATATCAATAGTATCAAGGCAAATAGCACCGAAGGATACCTGAGAATAGTTAAATACTTCGTTAACGTGTGCCTTTGCGCTTATCTCAAAGTTTGACTTAGCATCAACGGGTGTATAATAAAGTGTAAATGCATCGGATGTGGATGCGATCTTACCGAAGAACTGCTCGGTTGAAGCATCACCCGTTCTGATATGAACACCGCCTTCAACTTCTTCAATTCCGAAGTTAGGTGCATTTGTAGTGGTGTTAATAAAGAGCTGGTCATCAATAATGCTTCCGTCTTCTGCGGAAGGATTAAGTTTACCCTGACCACCCATATCACCGAATACAGAACCGTACCAAGGGGATGTGGTCTTCCAAAGCTTGGAAATAAGAGCATCTCCCGTAGGATCGTCTGTACTTGCTTCCTTATAATCGGGATTTACGATGAGGTTTGTAGCTTTATCGGGAACTGAAATGTTTCCGACATGGAGTCCAAGCTCACAATCACTCTTCTTAAGGGTATCAGCCATCATGTATGCAACATAAGCAGCACCATAGTTGTTAAGGTGAGTATTGTCAACACTTGTGTTCTTGGAACTTGTCCAAGCATGAAGGTCAAATGTACCCGAAGGAGTAAGCTGATCGTAAAGGTTCTTTGTATTTGTAAGGTTATCTATAAGAGTAAGATTAAGCTCACTTGCAAGATCTCTTACATCCTGTGCATAATCGCCGCCATTAGCTATATGAAGCTGGTTGTTTGACCATGTACCGCTGTCTGTACGACGAACGATAGGTGTACAAAGAATAGGTGTAGCACCTACTTCCTGAGCCTTTAAAATATAGTTGGTGTAAAGGCTGTTTTTAAATGTGCCTGCTTCATCCTTTGTTCCGCCGGGTGAAGTGAAACGTGCAGCCTCTGTCTTTTCATCATTGTGACCGAATGCTATGATGAGGTAATCCCCTTCCTTCATGTTGGAAAGAAGGCTCTGATAATTTGCCTCATTAAGGAAATCCTTGGAACTTCTACCGGAAAGAGCATAGTTCACAACAGTGATACTCTCGTCAAACTGCTCATCAAGCCTTGTTCCGAAGCCAACTCTCTTGTAATAATAAGTAGCATCGGCATTTGGAGCATAATCACATCCCGTAGAGTCACCCACAACATATACGGTGTGAGTATCGGTAGGGGTAACCGGATCCTCGGGTGCATCCTTGCTGTCTGCAGGGAATACATAAGTACTGTCAAGACTTCTTTGGTACATCATAGCGGAGTCGGTAGAATCTACCGTTCCGTTGTCGGATACATCTGCAGCAGCCTTGTTGAAGTTACTTACATCGGCAGGTCTT
>CAMOYW010000075.1 GCA_946630405.1 uncultured Clostridia bacterium
AGATACACAGCCGCAATTATGACTGCCGCCGACACTGCAACAAAAGGAACCAAAAGCTTATTCTTTGCCATAATAACCCCTCCTTCTAATCAAACACCTCGTTCACCCTAAATATAGCAAACCCCCAATAAAAACACAACATAATTTTTTATGAATAAATTATTATGAAATGGTTAAGAAAGGGGGTGTAAAAAACAGCCGTAAAAAAATAGAGTTCTACCCCGGAAGAAGCAGAACTCTATTTTTTATGTTATTATTATCAGAGGAAGTACAAAAACCTGTTTTTTACACCCACTTTTTACTCATATTTTACGCCTTTAAGTCCCTTATCTTCAAGGCTTATTTTCTTGCCGTTTGTTTCAACAAAACCCTTTTCGAGTATTTCCTTAATTATATCATCGGTTATTTCGATATCGGGATGAGTTCTGTCCGACTTCCAAACGGTGAATTTACAGCCGTTTTGCCAGTTTGAACAATAATACGCTTTAGTATTTGAATGTATCGTTCCTCCGCATGCGGGGCATGTACCCAAAGAGGGAGTTGCGGGTTTTGCCTTACCCTTTCCTCTTGTTTCAGGCGCAAATACCACCCCGGGATTCATTTTGTCATAACGGTCTATAATGTAGTTCACATATCTTATTATACTTGCCATAAACTTTTCGGGTCCAAGCTTGCCCTTTGCCACACTTGTGAGAGCCTTTTCCCATTTACCTGTGGTCTCGGGGCTTTTAAGTTCGGGCATGACCACCTCAATAAGCTTGACACCCTTTTCGGTAGGCACAAGGCTTTTACCCTTACGCTGTATGTACTTGACCTGTATAAGTCGCTCTATTATGCCCGCGCGTGTCGCAGGAGTTCCCAAACCCGATTCTTTAAGTTGTTCTTTAAGCGCTTCGTCTTCTATGAATCTTCCCGCATTTTCCATAGCAGAAAGCAATCCCGACTCATTATAGAGTGTAGGCGGCTTCGTTTTCTTTTCCAAAGCTTTTATCGCCTTGACCGTAAAGCTATCGTTCTTTTTCACATCGGGCAAAATCACCTCGACATTCTTTTTCTTCTTTTCGTTTACGACAACGTTAAGTTCAGTCCAGCCGAGTGCCTTTACTGTCGTACCCTTTGTCAGGAAGTATTCACCCTCGGAAAGCGTATATATTTTTGTAACGCTGTAACTGTATACGGGAAAGAAAACCTGCATAAAACGCCTTGCGATAAGCTCATAGACCTTAAGTTCATCGGGTGAAAGAGCACCGATCCGTGGATTTGCCTCGGTGGGTATAATTGCATGGTGATCGCTTATTTTTGAATTATCCACTATTCTTTTGCTTATCGGAAGCTTCGGCAAAGAGAGGATGTAATCACACCACTTTTTATAGTTCTCAACAGTAGAGAGTCTGCGCAATATGCCCGGGATTTTGGGTATCATATCGTCCGAAAGATAGCGGCTGTCTGTCCTCGGGTATGTCACCATCTTATACTTTTCATAAAGCGCCTGCACAAGGTTCAAAGTTTTTTGCGCCGAAAAGCCGTATTTATCGTTGCTGTCACGCTGAAGCTCGGTCAGATCGTACAAAAGAGGTGCAGGTCTTGTTTTGTCCTCTTTTTGTACATCGTCTACATAGGCAGGCTTACCCTTGCATTTATCAACTATTTCTTTAGCCTTTTCTTTGGTAGGAATCTTTGTGTCAGCTTTTTGCTTATCGCTTATCCATGTCCCCTTATATTCCGAAAAATCAGCCTCTATTTCCCAATAGGGTTCGACCTTAAATTCATCTATTTCTTTTTGTCTTTGCACTATGATAGCAAGAGTGGGTGTCTGAACCCTGCCTATACTTAAAAGCGCATTATACCTGAGAGTAAAGGCTCTTGAAGCATTTATGCCCACGAGCCAATCGGCTTCGGAGCGGCACTTTGCGCTTAGATACAAGTTGTCATAGTCACTTCCCGGCTTTAAAGAGGCAAACCCCGCCTTTATCGCCGCATCCGTCATGGACGAGATCCATAAACGCTCAAAAGGCTTTTTACATTCAAGCAATTTATAGATGTATCTGAATATAAGTTCACCCTCACGTCCGCTATCCGTTGCGCAAATAAGGCTGTCTATTTTATCGGAAAGCATGAGCTTTTTTATTATGTCAAGCTGGGCTTTTGTATTCTTTACGGGCTTAAGCTTTATTTCATCGGGGATGATGGGCAAAGTTGCCTTGCTCCAACGCTTTAAAGAGGCATCGTAATCTTCGGGATCGTAAAGCGTAACAAGATGACCTATCGCCCACGTTATCACATAATCATCGTTATATAAAAAGCCTTCGCCTTTTTTATCGCATTTGAGCACCCTTGCTATATCTCTTGCCACCGACGGTTTTTCCGCCAAAACTAATTTTTTCATACCTTGTTAAAAATGGCGGTAGTTATTCTACCGCCAATAGTTTACTGATGTCTTCTTTTGCTTTTCTTTTTGGTCTTCTTTGCTGCGGTAGAAGCTTTGCTTTCCTCTTCCGCACGCTCGATCTGCTCGCTCTTTTCTTCCTGAGTAAGAGACTTGTTGACCTTTTTGCTTTGATAGCGATCTATCGCCTCTGCCTGCTTCTTCTTACCGATAGCAGATGCGACCATATACCAGATATTGCCTGCAACAAGTACGGATGAATATGTACCTGCGATAATACCTACGGCTATGGGGAATACAAATTCCTTAACGCTGTCCACGCCAAGCACCCAGAGTGCCGCAACGCAGAAGAACGTTGTAAGTGATGTAAAGAGGGATCTCGTGAGAGTCTGCTTTACACTTGTATTTACAAGCTGTTCGTAGTTATGTCTTCCAAGTGAAGAACGGTTTTCTCTGATTCTGTCGAATATAACGATAGAAGCGTTTATAGAGTAACCAAGCACCGTAAGGATAGCAGCTATAAAGGAATTGTTAAGGGGTATCCTGAAAAGTGCATATGCGCCGAGCACTACAAGTGTATCATGCACAAGAGCAAGTATGGAGCTTAAACCCATTGAGAAATCTCTGAATCTGATACTTATGTAAATAAGCATACAAACGCAAGCTATAAGTACAGAAAGGATAGAATCTCTTATCATATCCTTGCTGACGGTAGCACTTACATCCTGAACGGTGAAGGCATCGTCTTCAAGTTCAAATTTCTCTTTTAATTTATTCTGAAGCTCTGTTCTTGTTTCGATATCAAGGCTCTTTGTCTTTATGGCGACCTCGGTGCCGTCGTTGATCTTCTGCACCTGGGGAGCGGTCTCTCCCGTTACGTCTTTAATGATGTTTGTTACGTCATTGTTATCGAAGCTTTTGCCGATATTGACCTCCATGCTCGTACCGCCTATGAACTCAACATCGTAGTTGAAAGCGCCGTTTTTCCGTACGGAATTAAATACCATACAGCCGATACCGACAAGTATAACAAGAATGGAAACACCTAAAAATATTGCTCTGTTTTTAACTATCTGCATCTTACTCGCCCTCCTTTACTACCTTGGCAACGGGCTTTTTACCGCCATATAATACAGGCGCACGAAGACCCACACCGACAAAGGCATAAAGAATGATCCTTGTGACAACAAGTGCGGTAAACATGGAAAGGATGATACCGAGCATAAGTGTCTGTGCAAAGCCCTTGATGGGACCCGTACCGAGCCACAAGAGGATAGCACAGGAAATAAGTGTTGTGATGTTACCGTCAAAGATAGCGGAGAACGCCTTGGAGAAACCGTTCTTTATTGCCACCTTAACACTCTTGCCAAGGTTAAGCTCTTCCTTTGTTCTCTCAAATATGATAACGTTGGCATCCACCGCCATACCGATAGAAAGGATGATACCTGCAATACCGGGAAGTGTAAGTGTAATGCCGAAAAGGCTTAAGAATACAAGCATAATGCCGATATATATGCAAAGTGCCATATCTGCGGCAAAGCCCGAAAGTCTGTATACCACAAGCATGAACAAAAGCACGAGGATAACGCCTATCACACCTGCCTTAACGGAAGTGGAAAGAGCATCGGCACCGAGTCTTGCACCCGTCTGGTTATAGTTTATGATATTAAGCGAGAAAGGAAGAGAACCTGCTCTTATCTTAGCCGCAAGCTCTTCTGCAGTCTGCGCATTGAAATCACCCGTGATGACAGCCTCACCGTTTGTGATGGCACTTTGAACGGTAGGTGCGGAAATGAGCATCTCGTCCATATAGATACCGATGGACTTGCCGAGATTTGCCTGTGTGGCATCGGCAAACTGCTGAGCGCCCTCGGAGTCAAATTCAAGTGTGACTACGGTCTGACCGTTTTGGAACTGCTTGCCCGCATTTTTAACTCTCTCACCGTCAACAAGGACATTACCTTCCTCGTCTCTGAATGTAAGCTTTGCAGCCTCGCCTATTTCCTTGGATGTTTGAGCAGCGTCGGTAACACCGGGTATCTCAACACGTATACGGTTCGTGCCCTCCTGAGCAACTTCCGCATCGTAATAACCCTTGTATGTAACTCTCTGCTGAAGCATGGAAACAGCCGCACTCATCTCCGTATCGGAGGGAGCCGCCTTGTCTGCCTCGTAAACGATGTAGACACCGCCTTTAAGGTCAAGACCCTGCTTAATGTTTTTATAGCTTCCGTATCCCGGACCGCTTACAACTTCATCTACTGCGGCAGAGGGCACGAGATTACCGTTTTCGTCAACGGTATAAGTCGAACCCTGAGAGGCAGCAGGATTTGTCACCTTTGTGGTGCCTATACCGAAGTATGATGTAGCCGCAAATCCGCAGCCGATAAGCACCATTAAAAGAAGCACAAAAGCATTTTTTGCCTTCATTTTAATTATCCTCCTTCTTAGCCCTCCGAAGCCATAGCTTCGGCAGCTTTTATCATTATGGCACATTCTATACGCTTTTTCTGCAGCTTACAGCCGATTTCATACGGCGTTACAAGATCGCCGTGCGCATTATAGGAATTGGCTACGCAACCGCCGCTGCAGTAAAAGCGTGCCCAGCATTTACTGCACTCGGGTTTGTTGTATACATTACATTGCTCAAAACGCTCTCTTATATCGTCACGAACAACGCCCGTATCCACATCACCCATTTTAAACTCTTCCATGCCGACAAATTGATGGCACGGATACAGGTCACCCGTAGGAGTCACGGCAAGATACTCGGTACCCGAACCGCATCCCACAAGCCTTTTTATAAGGCAAGGTCCGCCCGTAAGGTCTATCATAAAATGAAAGAAATTGAAGTGCTCACCCTTTTTGTTTCGCTCAAGCATTTCAAGAGCAAGTCTTTCATACTCGGCATACAGTTCGGGAAGATCTTCCTCACGAAGTGAATAAGGCTCCTCATCCGCCGCAACAACAGGCTCTACGGATATCTGTTTAAAGCCCTTGTCCGCAAGGTCGAGCACATCCTCTCCAAAGTCCTTGTTAAATCTTGTAAAGGTTCCTCTCACATAATAGTCTGTCTGATTTCTCGACTCGGCAAGCTTTTCAAACTTGGGCAGCACTATATCGTACGAGCCCTTTCCGTTTGCGCAGGGGCGCATATTATCGTGCACCTGCTTTCTGCCGTCGATACTTAAAACCACATTGTGCATATTTTCGTTGATGTACTCCATTATAGAGTCGGATAAAAGTATGCCGTTTGTGGTTATAGTGAATCTGAAATTTTTGCCTTCTTCTTTTTCCCTTTGGCGTGCATATTCGACTATTTTCTTAACAACGTCAAAATTCATGAGCGGTTCTCCGCCGAAGAAGTCAACCTCAAGGTTCTTCCTCTTACCCGACGCTTTTATAAGAAAATCTATCGCCTTTTTACCTACCTCAAAGCTCATAAGCTCACGCTTGCCGTGGTACTCGCCCTCTTCAGCGAAGCAATACTTGCATTTAAGGTTACAATCGTGTGCAATATGCAAACAAAGTGCTTTTACAACGGGATTTCGCCTTTCAAGCTTGGGAACCACTTCCTCGTAGGCATCTTTTGAATAAAGCTGTCCGCTTTGTTCAAGTTCCTTTATCTCGGAAAGCGCTTCATCAATTTCATCCTTTGTATAGTCAAGCTTTGTGTAGATCTCCTCTTCGGAGCACTCCTTGTA
>CAMOYW010000076.1 GCA_946630405.1 uncultured Clostridia bacterium
AGTCACAGTCGATGTTTTCGATTATACATTCGGGGCTTACGCCGCAGAAGAGGGCAAGCTTTTGCTTTTCGCTCTCGCCAATGGAGTGCTCGGTTCTGCATACGATGATATCGGGCTGTATACCGACGCTCAAAAGCTGCTTAACGGAATGTTGTGTGGGCTTTGTTTTAAGCTCGCCGCCTTTTGAAAGGTAGGGGATGAGGGTAACATGGATGTACACCACATTTTCCTTGCCTACATCACGGCTTACCTGACGGATAGCTTCTATGAAAGGCTCGCTTTCGATATCGCCAACCGTGCCGCCTATTTCGGTGATGACAAAGTCGGCACCCGTGTCGTGACCTGCCGCATACACCTTTTCTTTAATTGCATCGGTGATGTGGGGGATGACCTGTACCGTCCTGCCGAGGAACTCGCCTTTACGCTCCTTGTTAAGTACGGACCAATATATTTTGCCCGTGGTGATATTGCTGTTTACGTTCAAACTTTCATCTATGAATCTCTCGTAATGGCCGAGGTCGAGATCGGTCTCCGTGCCGTCGTCTGTAACGAACACCTCGCCGTGCTGATACGGGCTCATAGTGCCGGGGTCGATGTTGATATAGGGGTCGAATTTCTGTATAGTGACCTTATATCCTCTTGCCTTTAAGAGTCTTCCGAGCGATGCCGCCGTTATTCCCTTTCCGAGTCCCGAAACAACGCCACCCGTAACAAATATGTATTTCATTATGCACCTCATATAAATGCTTTTTTCGTTGATGTAATAAGGGCACCTCTAAAAACTCATTCTCTGAGTTCTGCTTTAAGGCAGTTTTTAGAGACACTCATAATTATACAACACAATTCAAACCGTGTCAATAAAGGGTTTAAACACTTTCTTCCACGGCGGAGAGGCAGAGTATTTTCACATGCTTTGCACCTGCCTCTTTCAGCGTTTTGCTGCATTCGTTTACTGTTGCACCCGTAGTAAAAATATCGTCTGTCAGTATAAAGGACTTGCCCGTTACATCGGCTCCTTCTCTTATCGCAAAAGCGTTTTTTACATTTTTGAAGCGTTCGTTTTTGCCGAACTTGGTTTGATAGGGAGTGTCCTTTATTCTTTTAAGTGCGTTTACATAAGTCAGCCCTGCTTGTTTTGCGAAAAGCTCGGCAAGTATTTCGGACTGGTCGTAGCCTCTTTCTTGCAATCTTTTTTTCGATACGGGGACGGAGCAAACCACGTCGACTTTGTCCGCAGAGTAGCACCGTGCCATTATCTCCGCAAAGAAGAAAGCATAATTCGGTCTGTCGTTAAATTTAAGGCGGTGTATCGCCTGCCTTATCTCGTCCTTGTAAGCGAAAACGGAAAACGCCTCGTCAAATGCGAATTTACGCTCGTTGCATATAGTACATCTTCCCTCGTGAGAAAGGGGACGGGAGCAAACTTCGCACCTTTGCCCGCTGTACGGTGTCAATTCCCGCTCGCACGCATCGCATATAGGGTGAGGACGGGAGAAAGTGACCTTTTTGCCGCAAATCATACACTTACGAGGAAAGATCAGGTCTAAAAATCGAAATTTATCGTAGTGTTTTATAATAAAATTCATATTAAAGCCCCGAAACGGCGACCTTTTCGATATGTACCGAGGGGGAACCCACTCCCGATATTCCGAATTTAAGATCTGTGCCGACGGTTTTTACGGATTTGAGTATTTTATAAAAGTTACTTGCGACCGTTATTTGATTGACGGGGCGGTCGATTTTTCCGTCTTTAATGAGAAAGCCTTCTGCGGCAAGGGAGAAATCTCCCGAAATTTTGTTTGCTCCCGAATGGAGACCTTGAACTTCGGTTATTAAAAGTCCGTCTTTGAGTTTTGTGAGAAGGTCGGTGAAGTCTGATTCACCGGGTTTTAGGTAAAAGTTGGTGGCATTTGTGCCGACCGTGCTTTTAAAGCTTGCCTTAAAGCCGTTTCCCGTGGAGGTCGTACCCATTGCGGCTGCGGATGTCATATTGTGAAGCAGGAGTTTAAGTTCTCCGTTTTCCACCACATTTTTATTGTAGCAAGCAACGCCTTCGCTGTCGAAGGGAGTTGAGGAAAAGCCGCCTTTTAAAAGAGGTTCGTCAGCTATCGTCACCGTTTCGGAGGCTATGCTTTTGCCTATGCTGTCTTTTAAAAGGGAGAAACCTTTTCGCACATTGTCGCCGTAGAAGCATCCTTCAAAACATTCCAAAATGTCCGCAAAAGCCTCGTTTTGGATGATTATATCGTATTCGCCGCTTTTTACGCTTGAAGCACCCAATGCAGATAATGCCTTTTTTGCGGCTTGTTCAGCAATTTCTTTGGCGTTCAGCTCGTCATAACTTTGAGCAAGTTTAAATTCGCCTTTTTCGATCTGTTCCCCGTCTTTTTCGGCGATCACATCTATGTAGGCAAGTGCAAAATTCGACTTATCGGAAAGTTCGAGACCCGATGTGTTTGCTATATATGTTTCACCGCTTACCGTGTCGATTATGGATGAATTTACGGCAATTATCCGTTTGTCGTATTCAAGAGCAAAACGCTCCATATCGAGAGCAAAACGGGTCTTGATCTCGGGGCTTACATTAAGGAGAGCTTCGTTAAAGTGCTCGACCTTCTCGTATTTGTCACTTCCCGAAAATATCTCTTCTTTGTCGTCGGTCTCTATCAGCTCAGCATTTTGCATGGCATTTTGTATGACCGTATCTATTACTTCTTCACTTATGTATTCGCTGAAAAAGTACCCCATTTTGCCGTTGTACAGTCCCCGAAAGCCGAAGCCGCCCGTATTGGTCACGCTGTACTTTTCCGTTTCGCCTTTGTAGACTTTTATATCCTCCGAATCGGCGGAGGAGTAGAACAGTTCGCACTTTGTAAAGCCTTCGTCAAGAGCTTTTTTAAAGAGCTTTTCTTTAAAGAGTACAATATCCATCAGCCTCTTCCTCCTACCGTCATTTCGCTCACTCTTATCATGGGCTGTCCCACGCATACGGGTATACTGCCGCTTGATGCTCCGCACATACCTTCCGCAAGTTTCAAATCGCTTGATACCATGTCGATATTTAAAAGCACCTCGGAACCCTTACCTATGAGGGTGGCTCCTCTTACGGGCTCGCATATTTTGCCGTTTCTGACTATATATGCCTCATTTACGGCAAAGTTAAAATCTCCGCTTACGGGGTCTACGGAGCCGCCGCCCATGTGGCGGGCGTATATGCCGTATTTCGTAGAGGAGATGATGTCATCTCTGCTGTCGTTGCCTGCGGCAATGTAGGTGTTGGTCATTCGGGAAACGGGCACGTATTTGTAGCTTTCCCGTCTTGAAGAGCCCGTAGCTTCCGCACCCATTCTTGCGCCGTTAAAGCGGTCTGTCATATAGCCTTTGAGTATGCCGTTTTCTATCAATATGTTCTTTTGAGGGAGATGCCCTTCATCGTCCACGCTTATACTGCCCCAGCTGTTTGCTATGGTGCCGTCGTCTATGGCGGTCACCTTTTCGGAGGCGATCTTCTGACCGAGCTTGCCTGCAAATACCGAGGCGTTTTTGGAGACGGATGCCGCCTCCAAGCCGTGTCCGCAAGCTTCGTGGAATATCACTCCCCCAAAGCCGTTATCTATGATGACGGGGAAACGCCCCGAAGGACATTCGTCCGCTTTTAGCATGGTCACGGCACAGCGAGCCGCATCCGAGGCAATAGCCTCAATATCGAGTGCCCGCATAAATTCAAAGCCCTTCATCGCTCCCGGACCGAAATAACCCGTCTGCTTCTCGCTTTCGCTTGATGCCACTGCGGAAACAGAGGCTCTCGTTCTTACACGCTCGTCCTCAGCCCAAAGACCTTCGCTGTTGGCAATGAGGACTTTTTGCTCGCTGCTTGCGTAGCCCATGGCGGTTTGAGTGATGAGAGGATCGTAGTTAAAGGCACTTTGGGAGCCTCGCCTTAGTATGTTGGCTATCTCCGATTTTTTGATGTCCGATATGCGTATTTCGGCAGGGCAGAGGTTCGGTATCGTCATTGCCGAAAGGGTCTGCACGGTGTTGTCCCGATTGCCCGAAATTGTAAGAGAAGCAGATCTTGCAATTTTGATAAGTTCATCTCTGTCTGTTTTGTTGGTGTACACATATACGACCTTTCCGCCGTTTATGATGCGTATACCGACACCGCTGTCGATACCGCTTAAAACCTTTTCCACCTTGCCGTTTATCATGGTCATGCCTTCGGTGCTCTTACGCTCCGCAAACAGCTCGGCAAGCTCGGCACCGCTTGCTTTTGCGGCTTCGAGCACATCGTATACGGTTTGTTTGTCAAGTAGATTCATATTTTTTCCCTTTAGAGATATCCTTTATTTAAACTCATAGTAAAGATTGTTGGCATCGCCTTTCATGGCGAGGTAGCCGTTTCCAGTTGCTCCGCCCGCAAGATTGATGTAGCGCACACCGTCTTTAATGGCGGAGTAGGAACTTTCACCTACCGAAGAAAGGACGATCACATTTTTATTCTTTTCGTGGACAGCCGTTTCAAATATGTCGTGGAGTGCGGCGACCTCCCTTGAATCGAGAGAACCGTTGCTCCAAAGGAATTTGTCGAGCATTACTACCACGTTTTTATTGGAACGGTTGAGTACATAGTCTTGCAAATAGCGGAACTGGTCGGCATTTTGCTTTGCTACTGAGCCGTTTCCCGTACCCAGGCTCACAAATGAGAAGTAGTCGGTGTTGTTGGTCTCGTATGTGTTTTTCCAGGTGACTGCGGGAACGCCCGTGTTGTTTGATATGTTTGTTGCTCCCGTAAAGAGCATTGCCCTTGAGCCTTGCGCCATCAGGGGAAGCACGGAAGAGGTGTTGTAGCCGCTGCTTCTGCCGTAGGCGGTTATCTGTTCGTAGCCGCTTCCGAGTGCGGAAAGGTCTACCTGCATGTAATCCTGCACATAGGGGCGGATGTTTGATCCTTCACTTATTGCCGTAAGTGCGGTTATATCGTTTATGTAAACTTCTCCCACAAGCTCGTCGCTTTCGGTAGCGTAGTCTGCCACATATAGCTTTTCTATCTTTATGGGAGAAGAAAGCTCCGAAGGAAGTGCGATCTTGTTCGTCTTTTGCCTTGTGGAGGAAAGATCGTCCGCAATGGTTATATCTTTTGTATTTCCGCCGCTGTCACGAAGCACGGCTTTAAGTGTTCTGTCCGAGCCGTCTCCGAGAAAGCTCACGGTTATGTCCGTTGTGTTCGGAGGAAGCACCACGGGGGCTTGCGTAAGATCTGCGTACACTGCCTGGGTGGTGGTTTGGTTCGGCTTGAATACGTAGCTTATTTTGAGAGAGTTGTCGCCGTTTATGGAGGCTATTTTACTCTCGCCGCTTATCGAGCCGTCTTCGGGATAGAAGAGGGTGTTCAATTTTCGGTAGCTGTCAAAGCCCGTAACTACGGCATAGCTTTTGCCGACGGAGATGTTTACAAAAGAGGTCACATTGCCGTATTTTGCCGTGACCTGACATTCGCCCGCGGACTTTGCACTGAATACTCCGTTTGAGACGGTGCCGATGTCGGTGTTGTCACAACTCCATGTAATATCGTCAAGGTTTGCCGCAACTTCGTAGCCGTCGGAATTTACAAGCTTTACGTTAAGGGGAAGTTTTTCGCCCTCGTCAAGAGAGTATTTATCCGCTGTCAAAAGTATGGCGCTTACGCCTTTAAGTGCGGTCACATCAACGCTGTCTGTAAGACCTTCGTATGTAACGGTGATCGTACCTTTTCCTTCCGAGGAGGGGGTAAATATATTGTCGTGCCATTCTCCCGCAATTGAGGAGGAGAACACAAGCTTGGAGGGGTCTACCCTCATTTCGTTCAGCTTGCCGTCAAAAAGGTCTACCGCTATTTCGTTGGCAAGACCGTTAAATATATAGCCTTTTTCGCTTGAAGGTACATATACACGAAGCATGGAAGGTACACCGTCTGCCCCGTTTGCCTTTATGCCGAGACCGTTTGCGACCGCTCTGAGCTGCCCCTCGCTCGGGGTGTTCACAAGCTCTG
>CAMOYW010000077.1 GCA_946630405.1 uncultured Clostridia bacterium
ACTCCGTTAAGTTCTTCAATATTAAGCTCTTTTTCAAGCTTTTCTTGCTCGGTCAGGAGTGTGTCGGCAAGGTCTGCGAGCCTGTTGCTCAGCTCCTCCGTGTCTTCGACTTTGCCCGATTTGATATATTCGCAAACGGCAAAATAGATATCCTTTATGGGCAATGAGTCAAATACAAATTCATTGTCCGTTGCTACGGGATATATTATCCTGAAATCGGTAAGCAGATAGTAGAGGTTGACGGTATAGTCTATAAGCTTTTCAAATTCGGTATACTGCTCTTGCAGGTCTTCGATATAAGCGGACAGGTCTTCGCCCGAAACCGAGTTTATGTCAAGTGTGTTGTATTCCCCGAGCTTTTCATACAGAAGAGGGAAGTCCTGTTTTGTTTCTTCGCACAATGGCATGTAGAATGCGGATTTTAACTTTTCAAGCGCATACCGGTTGTATCTTTCGTCGCTAAAGGCTATTTTGGCGCATTGTGTGATATAGTCTGCATATCTTGCTCTCGTCATACGAAGGGGCAGGGCGCTCATAAACATTGAGCATATACCCTTTTCCTCGTTGGTAAGGTGGGATAAAGCGTGGGCTATTTCGTGGCAGATCGCATGGTTGTCAAGGGTAAGCTCATCGGTCAGTTTTTCGGCTGCGGCTTCGTTCCTTGCAGATACGAGCTTGGAAACGATGTTGCGCACGCTGCCTTGTTCTTTAAGTATGCGTAAAAAGGCATCGGCTGTCAGCTCTTCTGTTTGCTCTATCTTGTCAAATATAGCATTTCTTTCGTTTATTTCGTTGTTTAAGGATTCGTCAACGGCAAGTATAAGTTCATAAATCGCCTTGTCTATCTCCTTTAAACCTTCGGGGATGTCGGAGAGCCTGTCGGTATCAAGGACGTAATCAAGCGTGTCTATAAGTGCAAGCTGTACGCCCAATTGGGTAAGTCGTATTATTTTTGATGTGTCTATTTGTCTCATTTTATCTTCCTATAAAAAACGGGCGAAAATCATTTCGCCCGAAATATTGCTATTATTTAAGTATTCTTCTTGCGCCGACATAAGTGTTCTGAGGATATGCTCCGTAGAAGTCTGCGATAGTCACACCCTTAGCGGCTCCGTCGGTCGAGTGGATGTACTTTCCGTCGCCGTAGTACATACCTACATGGCTTATTGCGGAATTGCCGCCCGTGTTAAAGAACACGAGGTCACCGGGTTCAAGTTCGCTCATTTCAACAACTTCACCCTGGCGATACATATCTCTTGATGTTCTGTTGAGCTTTATGCCGAAATTGCCGTATACGCTGTATACAAAGCCTGAACAGTCAACGCCGTTTACAAGGTCTGTTCCGCCGAATACATAAGGTGTGCCCACATAGTTTTCCGCAAAGCCTAAAAGCTCTGACGCTGTGACTTTACCTGTGGAATTGTATATAACGGGAACAAAATCCTCGGGCTTTACATCGTTGGGGTTGTAAGCCTCTTCTTCCTCTTCTGCGGGTTCAAAGCTCTGATCTTCGTTTTCGGGCTTTTCGCCGTTTTTAAGAGTAAGGTAGGAGCCGTTTACATAGCCCTTGTCTCCGTCGTCATCCTCTACTTCAAGCCACTTGCCGTCGGCATTGAGTATAGTTACGTTGTAGCCGTTGGGAAGTACCTTAACTATGTCACAATCGGCATTGGGATATTCTCTCATGTTGAGGCTGTCGGATGTAACCACACCGTACATTTCCTGCTGTGCCGTCTTTGCGGACACTACAGCTACCGTCTCGCCCTGCTTTTGTGCGGCAAACTTTTCGGGGTTTGTAACACTTTCGGGAAGAGTTATCTCATTAAGCTCGGAGAGAAGAGAACCCTGCATATAATCTTTGTGGATGTATCCCGTGTATCCGTTGTAGCGGATCTGATACCAGTCTTTATAACGTCCCGTAGTTACGAAAACATCGCCCTTGTTGGCTTTGCCGTAGGGTGCCGATTCCGTGGTGGGGCGGCAACGAACATTAACTCCGTCTACCACGCAGGTAGCATCTGTCTGAGTTATTGCCATATAATCGGAATTTATGAAGGCGGTAGTACCGGTACCGTCTCTTTTTACTATTTTGTACCAGCCGTTGTTTGCGTTTGCAACTATCGTAAGCTCCTCATTTTTGGAAGCATACGCAATGGCTTTTGCCTCGTTGGCATTGTATGAACGAAGGGTGACCGAATCTCCCTTTACCGTAGCAATATTGGAAGCGAAAGCACTGCCGGAAAATACTGCGGCAAGAAGAGTGCCCAAGGCAAGGCTCTTTGTTAAAGAAGTGGAGCTAAACATTTTAACCCGATCCTTTCCTAAATCAAATACTAACCTAATACTAATCAAATTAATTACGCTGTCTCAAATATGTTACTTTTTTGTTACGAAATTATTTTAAGTCAAAAGGGGCTTTTTGTCAAGTGTTTTGAAACATTTTTAAAATAATGAAATATAATTATAATATTTCCGTTAAAATATACAATCAATTGAGCTAAAAACCTTAGATTATATGTTTATTTTGTATGTTTTAAACGAAAAAATGTTACAATCAAGAAAAAACAGCACAATTATAATACCCATAACAGGGGATAAATATATGCAAATTTACAATAATTTTTCTGCCGATATTAGAAATGTGCAATAAAATTATTACAATTTTATTACGATATGTGGATTTGGTTATATAAATTATAAGTAAAGAGTTTAAAAACTGAAAAAGGGATGCGAAAATCGCATCCCCGGGCTGTAAATAATTAATGACAACCACAGACTTTGCTCCGTAGGCGGAAATCGCATTTTGCTGAGGAGCAGACGAAGCCTGCAATATTTTAAAGAAAACAAAGCTTTCTTTAAAGGGGGGGGTTAAAAAGGGGTGTAAAAAAACAAGTTTTTACACCCCTTGATGATCATTTAAGTATTCTTCTTGCGCCTACATAGGTCTTTACGGAATACTCTCTGTTTATGGAAGTAAGAGTAACACCCTCATCTGCAGCCTGGATATACATTCCGTCGCCTACGTACATACCTACGTGAGATACGCCGCTTCCGAATGTATTAAAGAACATAAGGTCGCCGGGCTGAAGCTCATCTCTCGATACGGGAGTACCCTGCTGATACATTTCTCTTGATGTACGGTTGAGGGTAATGCCGAAGTTCTTGTAGCAGCTGTACACAAGACCCGAGCAGTCAACGCCCGAAGTAAGGTTGGTACCGCCCCATACATAAGGTGTTCCGATGAATTTCTTTGCGTAATCACAGATGGCAACGCCGAGAGCGGATGCCTTGGGCTTGTTTGCGGGCTTTGTGCCGTTGCGGAAAGTGATGAACTCACCCTTTATGTAGCCCTTGTTTCCGTTGTCGTCCTGTACGAATACCCAGCCGTACTCCGCACCTAAAACGGTAAGATTGTAGCCGTCGTCAAGGGTAGTAACTACCTTTGCGGTATCACTGCTGTTTGCACGAACGGGGATAGCTTCGGGGCTTGATACGGTAGCATACACATCGGAATCCACATTTTTAATGGGTGTGGAGCCGCAAAGTGCAGCAGCAAAAAGCTCGTTGGGAAGCTCGTCTTCGTTGTAGCCTACATTGGGGTCTGCATAAGCAAATGCGCTGATGCAAAGCGTTGCAGTAACAGAGCAGAGGATCGTTCTTACAACCTTTTTCGCCGTCATAAATTTCATTTTAAAAAATACACTCCTTTTAATATGAGAAGCTCTATTCCGTCTAAACAATCAAAAGTGTTTCGGCTAAAGTATGCAGCCTATGTGAAACACTAAATGCTTCTCTCAAATGTTTCAAATTTATTACAGAGCATATTTTAAGACATTATTGCACATTTGTCAAGCGTTTTTTGCGAAATTATTAATTAAGCGTAACATTTTCGTAACAATTTCAAGCCCCTTTGTGGTAATTATGTATATTTTAGCCGCAGATAATTGGTTTAAATACCTTGTTTAAGGTTAAAAACTTGTCAAATGTTGTTGGTTTTGTATATTATCCGGCTAAATATGTCATAATATTTGGCAATATCGCTTAATTATTTAAAGTATTAAAATGTTACGAAAATATTTAAAGGCATACCGGTAAAAACCGATATGCCTTTTATAAAATTCGCAAATGATATTATTAAGGAACCGCTGATTTAATTAATCATTCGTATATTTGGCTAATGTCACCGCATACTGCGTCAAATCTCTTCAACATAGCTTTAGGCTATGTCTTCAGAGCTTTTCCTTGTCTGCAATGACATTATCTCAAATCTGCTTCAAGTGAATTAATCAGCGTTTCCTTAATGCTGTTTGTGTTGTGAACGCAAATCTTTGACCGTACTTAGTCTTATTAATACGTGTAATCCGTGTCTAAAGATTTTTGAAGTATTTTTGTTGCGTCTACCGTATCGACGATGTTGTCGGAATTTACATCCAACATTAAGTTTGTATCGGCATCAATATATGTATCATCTCGTAATACCCTTGAAAGCAACAAAGAGGCATCGGAGGCAGTCAGTGTTCCGTCCATATCCAAATCGCCTATAATAATATCTTTTTTATAAACGGATATTTCATTGGGGATATCATCTGCGGTCAATCTGTATACGGGATCTAAGGTATATTTAATAAATCCTTCCGTCATCATATTTACGGATAATGTATCATTGTATCTGTGGACAGCTCCTATACATGACCCGTAAGGTTGTTCCCATAAATACTTTGAATACTTTAAGAACAAAACAAGATAGTCGCATTTTTCCCAATCAATTATCCCTACATCGGGAATTATGTACTGTTGAGGCTGTTCCTTACCGTAATTGTTTCTAAAATCTGTGTCAAGGTAGTATCTTACCCATTCGGGATTGACAAAATCATTAATATCTTTGGGTTCACCGTATAGTTTTATAAGTTGTTCTTTTCGGTATTCCGGCAAAGGTTCGTAAGGGAAAGAGCAGGTATTTATTAATGAAGAGTAGTCTGCATTTTCCCAATCTTCTATATTGGCATTGATCCCTGCAATGTATTTATCGGGTTCATCCGCTTTATCGAGCCTTGATTCAATATCGAGTAAGTACATTATGTATTCGGGATTGATCGTTGAATCAAAGTCTATCAATGAAGATAATCTCGATCTTTGGTAGAGTTTTTTAATATCGTAATAATCTTTTCCGTTAAAATAATCGTAGTCCATATTATAATAATTCGGAAAATAATATTTATAAGGTACGGTTTCGGGAGCATAATTTTTATCAAGCTCAGACCTTACATAATAAGGATTTACATATTCGTATTTACTGTATTGAGGTTCACCGTACCACTGTACCAACAAATCAAGTTCATTTAAATCTATTTGGGGTAAATTGTTAATATTTTCTTCAACTATCTTTGCATAATACTCATTGTCAAAATTGTTGATGTATTGAGGGTCGAGCCGCATATCATCCCAGTTTATCTCTTCGTAGGGTGATAGGGCAGTTTCAACGGGATTATTTTGCACGGCATTTTTATTGAGATCATCACCGAATGAAAGTATCCCGTGCGTAAATATAACGAATATCGTCGTTAGAAGAAAAAAAATATTTTTTTTCATAAATATACTTCCTTTCATAGTTTTAAATAATAAATATAACGATTGTATTCTACACTTCTGATTATATGATATCGTTTTAGTTTTGTCAAGATTATGTGTTTGGGGTAATTAAAAAGATATGGGTTGGATATTATGAATAAATATTGAGTTATAATTTTTTTTGTTATTTGAAAACAATAAAAAGAGAATAAAAACAGATGTTTAAAGTTTTTTTAATTAGGGAACCGCTGATTTAATTAATCATTCGCATATTTGGCTAATGTCACCGCATACTGCGTCAAACCTCAGTTTGTAACTTTGCGAGCAAAGTTACAAATCCCGTAGGGACGGACTATTTTGCAAAGCAAAATAGCCGCAACATAGCTTCTGGCTATGTCTTCAGAGCTTTTCCTTGTCTGCAATGACATTAT
>CAMOYW010000078.1 GCA_946630405.1 uncultured Clostridia bacterium
ATAGAAGTTTACTATCGTTGAACCGTCCTGAGTAAGAATGGCACTCATTTCTTTTGAGCTTATCCCGATATAATATATTCCGTTAATACTGTAATATTGAGAATTAAGATCCGTGGTACCGCAGTTTAAATTAAACGCGTTGTTTATTATATCCACAGCTTTTTCAGCGGTAACGGCGTTCACTCTTTTCTCGATCTCTTCCTTTTCGGCGTAAGTAAGTCCGTATCCTGCATCGGTGATATCATTCTCTGCCGCCTTTGATTCTTCGGTCATAGACCTGTTATAAAGCATATATGCAGATATGTTTACCGATTCTCCGCTGAGTGCATCTATTGCTTCTCCGTATTTCCCGTTAGAAATATACGCGATGTACGCCTCGGGATCCTTTTTGATATTGCCGTAACTGTATTTATTTCTTATCTTATATACAGGCTCGATACCGATTTTATCTATGTAAGCTTTTTTTGACTCCTCAAAAGAGATCCTGTTATTGGATTCGGGTAAGGAAATATCGTAGCACGAAGGATTTCCCGAATAGGATACTACCTCGCCGAGATCTGCGTTTACCGAAACGATCACATTGTTATACACAACGGGAATATCGTTATGATATTGCATATACCGGAATTGATAAATATTATCATAATATTCTTCGCTGTCTTGTGAATTTTCGAGCTTTAATTCATTGTTTTGACCAAGTACTTTATTTAAAAAATCCGATGCAATGCTTTTCCCTTCCGCCACGGATATTTTTTTACCGTTCGGACTGTCCGCATAAATGTCATCATTATACTTTGAATAGCTGTACACCCTGCCCTTTTCATCCGCCGTCACGTCAACGGATGTAGTAACACCGTCCTCGTCCGCATCACTCCAGCTAAAGCGATAAGTAGTTTTGCCGTTTGTTTTATCGGTAGTATACCTGAACTCATCCATATCGGGAATCGACAAAGTATTTCTGACAGATAATATAACGTTTTCATAATCACCGCTGTCCGCCGCCATAACCGATACACTTGACATAATGGCAACACTCATCAAAACACCGATAATTCTCTTTAAATATTTCATAAACTTCACCTCATTTTTCTTTATAAATTTTCATTTAATATGACAAAAAGTACTGTATCAAGGTCACACAATTATTACTTTTTTTGGATTATACTCCCTCTTTATCGACCTGTCAATTATCCTTTTGCAAAGCACAAATATTTTTCTGTCTTATTGCAGAAACATTTGTAATTTTTTTGAAATATTGTGTTGAATATAAAGCCAAATTGTGCTATAATCTTGATAATAGTCGAGAAGATAAATCTTTCTCGGCAAATTAACATTCAAGGAGGACTATTCCAATGGGCAAAATAGTTACAATGGGCGAGATCATGTTAAGATTATCTACTCCCAACAACGAAAGATTTATTCAGGCTGACGAATTCGACATCAATTACGGTGGTGGTGAAGCTAATGTAGCGGTTTCACTTGCAAACTACGGTCATGATGCAGAATTTGTTACGGCTGTACCCGATAACCCCATCGGAGCATGTGCTGTTGCCGCTCTCAGAAAGTACGGTGTTGAAACAAAGCACATCGTAAAAAGCGGTGAAAGACTCGGTATCTACTACCTTGAAACAGGTGCTTCCATGAGAGCATCAAACGTAGTATACGACAGAGCACATTCCTCAATCTCAACCGCTACTGCAGATCAGTTTAACTTTGATGAAATATTCGAGGGTGCCGATTGGTTCCACTTCACAGGTATCACTCCCGCTGTAAGCGATATCGCAGCAGAAGTTACCGAAGCAGCTTGTAAAGCAGCTAAGGCTAAGGGTGTTACCGTAAGCTGTGACCTTAACTTCAGAAAGAAGCTTTGGACAAGCGAAAAGGCTCAGAAGGTCATGACAAACCTTATGCAGTATGTAGATGTTTGTATCGGTAATGAAGAGGATGCTGAAAAGGTTCTCGGCTTCAAGCCCGGTAATACTGATGTAACAAGCGGTGAGCTTGAAATGGCAGGTTATCAGGATATCTTCAACCAGATGTGTGACAAGTTCAACTTCAAGTATGTGATCTCTTCACTCAGAGAGTCCTTCTCCGCTTCACACAACGGTTGGTCAGCTTGTATCATGGACGGTAAGACAAGAGAGTTCTATCGTTCAAACCGTTTCGACATCAGCCCTATCGTTGACAGAGTCGGCGGCGGCGATTCATTTGCAGGCGGACTTATCTGCGGACTTATGGACGGTAAGAACATGAAGGATGCACTCAACTTTGCTGTTGCTGCTTCTGCTCTTAAGCACACGATCCCCGGAGACTTCAACCTTGTAACAAGAAGCGAGGTAGAAAACTGCGACGGTTCCGGAAGAGTTCAGAGATAATTTTAATAATTAGGGTATTTGGGGCTGAGATTTTTTCTCAGCCCTTATTCGGAGGATAAAATGAATTTAGAGGTCAGATATTCAAATCACTTTGACGATGTAAAGCATTACACCACACAGCAGTTAAGAGATCATTTCCTTGTTGAAGATATATTTGTTAAGGGTGAGATCAAGCTTGTATACTCACATAACGACAGAATTATCTTCGGAGGTGTTACCCCCACGGATAAAGCACTTGCTCTTGAAGGTAGCAAGGAACTTGCAAGCGAGTACTTCCTTCAAAGAAGAGAGCTTGGCACGATCAACATCGGCGGTGACGGTATCGTAACGGTAGACGGTAAGGACTACGAAGTTAAGACTCATGAGGCTATCTATGTGGGAATGGGTGCAAAGGAGATCTCATTCAAGAGCAAGGATACTTCCAAGCCCGCAAAGTTTTATGTGAACAGTGCCACCGGACACAGAAATTACCCTACGGTATTGATCAATTATGCGGATGCAAACCACAAACCCATCGGTTCACTTGAAGACTGCAACAAGAGAACGATCAATCAATACATTCACGATGAGGTTTTTGCACGCCTTTCCGAAAGAGACGGAGTTGAATACGGCTCATGTCAGCTTGCAATGGGTATGACAAAGCTCGATCCCGGTTCCAACTGGAACACCATGCCTGCACATACTCATGAAAGACGTATGGAAGTATACCTCTATTTTGATATGGATGAGGACAATGTTGTATTCCACCTTATGGGAAAACCTGATGAGACAAGACACATCGTTATGAGAAACGAAAGTGCCGTGATCTCTCCCAGCTGGTCAATACACAGCGGCGTAGGTACAAAAGCATATACCTTTATATGGGGTATGGTAGGCGAAAATAAAGACTACGACGATCAGGATTGGTTAAAGACCAACGAATTAAGATAATATATTTTATAAATATTAACGCCATAGCGTCTCCGATAGAACGGGACAGCTATGGCGTTTTTACATTCCAAAAAATTTATATATGAAAAAAATATTGATATTGTATATTGCAATAAATAAGCTCCCCGTTGTCGGGGAGCGTTGATGATCATCTGAATTCGCTGTTTTTATGTGTTACCCAAATCGTGGTAATGAGCGGTATAAGAAGCATTAAGAAAAATGTCAATATCGACCAACCGCCCATGGATGCGGAACTTATAAAGCCCTGGTGGTCGAAACGCTCCGCACAGTGCTGAACTGCATCAATGGGGCTGAGATCTGCATATACTTTATAAAAAATCATATAAAGATTAAGCGCAATGGCGAGCCAAACGCCGAGCGAGCCCATTTTCTTGCCGATCAGAAGCAAGAAGGCGGATAAACAGAAAACACCGTCCGCAATAAGATACATACGCATATTGCCAAGCTCGTCGCTCGTAACACCGTTGGTGATATTATTACCCATAAAAATAGTGTCGTTTACAAGTACAAACAGACCTACCAAAAATACGATAGCAAGCCACACCCTCAAAACCTTAGACATATTATTCCTCCCTATCCTTTAACAAATTTGCAAGCTCGTCCATAAAAGAATCTATATCTTTAAATTGCCTATATACGGACGCAAAACGAACATAGGCTACCTCGTCTATATTTTTAAGCTTATCCATTACAAGCTCACCGAGTGCCTTGCTCGATATTTCCTTTTTCATAGAGTTGATAAGAGAGTTCTCTATCTCACGAGCAGCCTCTTCAAGCTGCATGACGGAGACGGGACGCTTATTGCAACTCATAAGCATACCTCTTACAAGCTTCGTTCTGTCAAACGGCTCTCTTGTATTATCACTCTTAATAACCGTTAATGGGATAACATCTATACGCTCATAGGTGGTAAATCTTTCACCGCAAGCCTCGCAATACCTTCTGCGCCTGATAGCGGCGTTATCTTCCATGGCTCTGGTATCGACCACCTTGGTATCATCATTCCCGCAAAATGGACACTTCATCTAAGCCTCCGATACAACTATCCTATTTCAACTTTACTATTATAATATAATTATTCATATATTTCAAGTCATTATAATGTAATTTTAATATATTTGTAAAGAAAGAGCAACAATAAGGTATCAGCCTATATATGTTTACCTCGGTCACAAAAAAGAGGCTTTCGGTCACAAATCGGTTGTGACCGTTAAAACCCTGTATTTATGCGGGTTTGAAGCCTATTTTGGGGTTCGGTCACAGGGTCACAAAAAAATTTGCATCTTTTTTTTATATGGAAATATCTTATAATTATATTTTATACTAAAACTCCATAGCAATCTTTATATTTTTGGCTATCAAAAATGGCGGAACGACACACAGGTCGTTCCCTACAAATTACATATTAATTTTCATTAAATCAAAAGATTTCTACAATGAATTAGTATTATAATTATATTTTATTTATTTTTAACTTTAAAATTTCCTGTGACCGTGTGACCGAGATAAAAAATGTAACCAAAACCCTGTATATATAAGGCATTCGTCGGTCACAAAACAGTTGTGACCGAGGCTTTATTTTTGTGACCGAAGGCTGTTTTTTATGACCAAGCCGCTTTTTTATGACGGAAATATAAAATCCCCCTATCCGTCATAAACGGAAAGGAGGAAAATATTCAAGCTAATATATCATCAACTATTTTAAGTATGGCACCGCTTGCGTTATCAATCTTTTTGGTAACTTCCGCTTCGCTTGAAGCCTTGCTTCCGAAGTATACCTTGATCTTAGGCTCGGTACCGCTGGGACGAACGCAGAACCATGTACCGTCTTCAAGGTTGTAGTAAAGCACGTTGCTCTTGGGAAGTCCCGTTGAAGAGGTCTCGCCCGTAGCCGTATCCACCACCTTATCTTCAAGGTAATCACTTGTCTTGATGACCTTAACACCGCCTATATCGGTAGGTGCATCGGCACGGAGAGTATCCATTACCTTTTTAATGTTGGCTACGCCCTCCAAGCCCTTCAAGGTGATAGAGGTTATGGTCTCCTTGTAGAAGCCGTACTTTGCGTAAAGCTCCATAAGTCCGTCGTAAAGGCTCATACCTCTTGCTTTGTAGTAAGCAGCCATTTCGCAGATAAGCATTGTAGCGCAAACACCGTCCTTATCTCTTGCGTATGTGCCCGAAAGACAGCCGTAGCTCTCCTCAAAGCCGAAAATATAGGTATGAGAGCCGTCCGACTCAAATTGCTTTATCTTCTCGCCTATGTACTTAAAGCCCGTGAGTACGTCGTAATACGTCATAGCGTACTCTGCGGAAATTGCCTTAGCCATATCGGTGGACACGATGGTAGATACTACCGCACCGTTTGCGGGAAGCTTACCCTGAGCTTTCTTCTGAGAGAGTATATATTCAAGTATCAGGGTACCCGTCATATTACCCGTGAGCACCGTATAATCTCCCGAGTTGGTCTTTACGACCGCTCCAACTCTGTCGGCATCGGGGTCGGTACCTACAATGATATCGGCATCCACTTTCTGCGCAAGCTCTATCGCAAGGTCGAACACCGCCTTGTTTTCGGGGTTGGGATAACCTACTGTGGTAAAGTTACCGTCGGGCTTTTCCTGCTGAGGCACGATATATACATCCTTAAAGCCCGCC
>CAMOYW010000079.1 GCA_946630405.1 uncultured Clostridia bacterium
GGAGGACTTCATAAATTTATGGTGTGGGACAGACCCATACTGACCGACTCGGGCGGTTTTCAGGTTTTTTCGCTTAATACACTCAGAAAAATTAAAGAGGAGGGAGTATATTTCAGCTCCCATATAGACGGGCACAGGATATTTATGGGACCGGAGGAGAGTATGACCATACAGTCAAATCTTGCCTCTACCATTGCCATGGCATTTGATGAATGTCCGCCCGCACTTGCAGACAGAGATTATATACTCCCCTCCGTGCAAAGGACTACAAGGTGGCTCAAAAGGTGCATAAATAAGCTTTCCGAGCTGAATGTGCAAGAGGACACCATAAATAAAAATCAGCTTCTGTTCGGTATAAATCAGGGCGGTATATGTATGGATATAAGGATAGATCACGCAAAGGAAATATCGGAGCTTGATCTTCCCGGTTACGCCATAGGCGGGCTTGCCGTGGGTGAAAGCCATGAGCAGATGTACGAAGTGCTTGAAAACACGGTGCCTTATTTGCCGCAGGATAAGCCAACTTACCTTATGGGTGTGGGTACACCCGCAAATATACTTGAAGCGGTGGATAGAGGTATAGACTTTTTCGACTGCGTGTTGCCTGCAAGAAACGGAAGGCACGGAAATGTGTATACCAACAGAGGAAAGATAAACTTACTTAACAAGCAGTATGAACTTGACGAAAGTCCAATTGCCGAAGATTGCGGATGTCCCGTATGCAAAAGACATTCAAAAGCGTATCTGAGGCATTTGTTTAAAGCAAAGGAAATGCTTGCCATGAGGCTGTGCGTAATGCACAATTTATATTTCTTTAACAATATGCTTGAAGAAATACGCACTGCTCTTGATGAGGGCAGGTTTGCCGAATATAAATATAACAGACTTGAAGGCTTTAAGGAGCTTGACGGAAAAAGAGGAAATTAAGATGGCGATTAAAAGAGTGTTTGTGGAAAAGAAGCCCGGATGCGATGTTGAGTCGGTCGGACTTTGTAAAGATCTTAAGGAGAATCTCGGTATCTCCGCTCTTGAAGGAGTGAGGATTCTTTGCAGATACGATGTGGAAGATATAAAAGACGATGTGTTTGAAAAGGCGGTCACCACTATTTTTTCCGAACCGCCCGTAGATAATGTATATCTTGAAAGCATTACTCTTGCGGAGGATGAAAAGGCGTTCGGTATGGAGTATCTTCCCGGTCAGTACGACCAGCGTGCTGATTCCGCAATGCAGTGTATACAGATACTTTCGGGAGATGATGCCGCTACCGTCGGCTCTGCCAAGATATATGTGCTTAAAGGCAAGTTGACGGATGCTGATGTAGACAAGATCAAAAAATACTGTATAAACCCCGTTGATTCGAGAGAAGCCGATATGGCAAAGCCCGAAACACTTAAGCTTAAGCTTGATATCCCCACAAAGGTGGAGAGAGTTAAGGGCTTTATTACCATGTCCGACGAGGAGCTTTTGTCTTACAGGCAGGAACTCGGGCTTGCCATGAGCGAGTCGGATATCCTCTTTTGCAGGGAATATTTCAGAGATACCGAAAAAAGAGATCCTTCGATCACCGAAATAAGAGTAATAGATACATATTGGTCGGATCACTGCCGTCACACCACATTTGCCACAAATATTACGGATGTTGAATTTGAGGACGGCAAGTATAAGTCACTTTTTAAGTCGGCATACGATAAATACCTTGCCGATAAAGAAGAGCTTGGAAGAAAGGAAAAGCCCGTTTGCCTTATGGACATAGCCGTGATGGGTATGCGCAAACTTAAGGCGGAGGGCAAACTTGATAACCTTGATGAATCCGAGGAGATAAATGCCTGCTCGATAGTAGTGCCCGTAGATGTGGACGGAAAGACCGAGCAGTGGCTCGTTATGTTTAAAAACGAGACCCACAATCATCCTACCGAGATAGAACCTTTCGGTGGTGCGGCTACATGTTTGGGAGGTGCCATAAGAGATCCTCTTTCGGGCAGAAGCTATGTATATCAGGCCATGAGAGTAACGGGTGCGGGAGATCCCACAGTGCCCGTAAGTGAAACTATCGAAGGCAAGCTTCCTCAAAGAAAGCTTGTGACCGGAGCGGCACACGGCTACAGCTCCTACGGCAATCAGATAGGTCTTTCCACAGGTCAGGTCGTTGAGATATATGACGAGGGCTATGTTGCAAAGAGAATGGAAATAGGTGCCGTTATAGCGGCAGCTCCCAAGGAAAACGTTATTAGAAAAGCACCCGAAAAGGGAGATCTTGTTATACTTGTGGGCGGAAGAACGGGCCGTGACGGTTGCGGCGGCGCAACGGGTTCTTCCAAGGAGCATAATTCCGAATCCATACATACCTGCGGTGCAGAGGTGCAAAAGGGTAATCCTCCCACGGAAAGAAAGCTTCAAAGGCTATTCAGAAATGCGGAGTGTGCCAAACTTATAAAGAGATGTAATGACTTCGGTGCAGGCGGCGTATCAGTTGCGATAGGTGAGCTTTCACCCGGGCTTGACATTTACCTTGATAAGGTACCCAAGAAGTACGAAGGTCTTGACGGTACCGAGCTTGCCATTTCCGAATCTCAAGAGAGAATGGCTGTTGTGGTGGATGCCGAAAATGCCGATAAATTTATTGCCTTTTCAGCAGAGGAAAACCTTGAAGCGACAGTCGTTGCCGAAATAACCGACAACAGAAGACTTACCATGTACTGGAACGGGGACGATATCGTAAACATTTCCCGTGATTTCCTCGATACAAACGGTGCTCCCCAGTATACCAAGGTGTGTGTTACCCAGCCTCAGAAGAAGGCGGATAAGATAAAGAACGGTTCCGACATTAAAAAGCAGTGGCTCGATATGCTCGGAGACCTTAATGTATGCTGTCAAAAGGGTCTTGTGGAAAGATTTGACGGTACCATAGGCGCAGGAAGCATACTTATGCCTTTTGGCGGTAAGAATCAGCTTACGCCCGCTCTTGCAATGGCTGCGAAAATACCCCTGCTTCACGGAGATACCGATACGGCTACGATAATGAGCTTCGGCTTTGATGTTCATGAAGCAAAGTGGAGCCCCTTCCACAGCAGTGTATATGCGGTTGTTGAGTCGCTTGCAAGGCTTGTTGCAACGGGCGGCGACCATAACGATGCAAGACTTACTTTCCAGGAATATTTTGAGAGCCTCGGCACGGATCCCAAGCGTTGGGGCAAGCCTATGTCCGCACTTTTGGGTGCCTATGTTGCTCAGCTTAACACGGGAGCGGCATCCATAGGAGGAAAGGACAGTATGTCGGGTACCTTCAACGATATGGACGTACCCCCCACTCTCGTATCCTTTGCAGTTGCGCCTGCAAAAGCAAGCGAGATCATATCTCCCGAATTTAAAAAGTCGGGCTCGGTTCTGGTAAGGCTCAACACGCCTTATGACGAGAACGATATGCCCTGTTTTGATTCGCTCATTAAAAACTTTGAGCTTGTGACAAAGCTTATCAAATCTGGCAAAGTGATCTCCGCACACACTATCGGCTTTGGCGGTGTATGCGAAGCGCTCAGCAAGATGAGCTTTGGTAACGAGATAGCATTTGATGTTAAAGAGGACGATCTTTTCAATGCAAGCTACGGTTCGTTCGTGCTTGAAGCGGATGCGGATGAAGCGGAAGTAAACAAGCTTTTTGAGGGCTTTGACTATCGCATTATGGGTAAGACCGTAGACGGAGCCGAAAATACGGTAAACGGCGTTAAGATATCCGTTCAAGATACCATGAAGGCGTGGTTCGCTCCTCTTGAAAGTGTTTATAAAACACGTTATTTTGCCGATTTTGACAAGAGCGAATTTGAGATAAAGAGCTTTACCATAGCCGAAAAGCGCACTTCCGCACAGGGAATTGCTCAGCCGAGAGTACTTATACCCGTATTCCCGGGTAACAATTGCGAGTACGATTCGGCAAAGGCATTTGAAAATGCGGGAGCAAAGGTCAAGACCTTCGTTATCAGAAACCTTAATGCGGCGGCTCTTGAACAGTCGATCGACGAGATAGTAAGGCAGATAGACAAGAGCCAGATCGTTATGATACCGGGCGGTTTCAGTGCAGGTGACGAGCCGGAAGGCTCGGGTAAGTTTATTGCCGCATTCTTCCGCAATGAAAAGGTGGCGGATGCCGTAATGAGACTTTTAAAGCAAAGAGACGGACTTATGCTCGGTATCTGCAACGGATTCCAGGCACTTATAAAGCTCGGACTTGTACCTTACGGCGAAATAAGGGATATGACGAACGATTCACCCACTCTTTCCTTTAACACCATAGGAAGGCATATATCCTGCCTTACGGACACAAAGATAATATCCGATAAGAGTCCCTGGCTTTGGAACACTAAGGTGGGCGATATCTACAAAACGGCGCTTTCACACGGCGAGGGAAGATTTCTTGCAAGCGAGAGCGTGATAAAAGAACTTGAAGCCAATGGTCAGATAGCTACACAGTACGTAAGCCCCGAAGGTCATGCGTCCTACGATATGCGTTTTGATCCCAACGGTTCGATCTGTGCAATAGAGGGTATTACAAGCCCCGACGGCAGAGTTTTGGGTAAAATGGGACACTCCGAGCGTATCGGCAAGAATCTTTACAAGAATGTGATAGGCGAAAAGGATCAAAAGATATTCCTTTCGGGCGTGGAGTACTTTTCGTAAGGAGGTATTTTATGAAGGTCGTAAGCGTAGTATTAAGCGGAACGGCACTGCTTTTCAGCGCATGTGCATTGGCACTGTCCATAGTATCACTGGTTCACAGAGCTTAAAAGCCATAACAAATATATCATATTAGAATTAAGCACACTTCTTCTGCGGATGAAGTGTGCTTTTTTGTTTTTCTTATCATTTCTGACTTTATACTTTCTTATTTGTCAGATCTTAATGTTATATGAATAACAATGGAAGGGGATGTAAAAAATGGTTTACGCATATATAAGGGTATCGACCAAGGAACAAAACGAAGACAGGCAGCTGATCGCGATACAAAATTACGGTGTAAGACCTGAAAATATTTTTTTGGACAAGCAAAGCGGAAAGGATTTTGAACGTATTAATTACAGACGGCTTATACGAAAGCTGAAAAAAGGTGATCTGCTTGTCATAAAAAACATTGACAGACTCGGACGCAATTATGAGGAAATATTAAAGCAGTGGAAAAAGATAACTCAAACTTTAAAAGCCGATATAAAGGTTTTGGATATGGATCTTCTTGATACAACCAAGCAAAAGGATCTTATAGGTACGCTTATTTCGGACATTGTATTGCAGCTTTTAAGCTATGTTGCGGAAAGTGAAAGGGTAAACATTCATCAAAGGCAGGCGGAGGGGATCGCTGCCGCAAAAGCAAAAGGCATAAAGTTCGGTCGACCGAAGATATTTGATGTGAATGATATACTTCCCGTCTATCAAAAGTTTAAACAAAAAGAGATAACTCAAAAAGAAGCGGTAAAAATGATAGGTTGCAGTAATCGAACATATTATAAATTAGTGCATGAATTGGAAAAGAAAACCGATTTTTAGTACAAAAGTATACATTATTTCCTATATACAAATACAACAATCTTTATACGCATATTCTACATTAATTTGTCATAAAAGTCAACATTCATCCTGAATAAACCCAATAAAAATACTTATAGACCTAATGGGCTTAAATCATACCTTATTTCCCATTTAAAGGGTGATGATATGACAAAGCAAGTCAAGTCAAAACGGCGGGTTGCCGATTATGGCGAAGTCTTTACAGCCGAGCGTGAAGTTAAGGCAATGTGCGATTTAGTCAAGGACGAGACCGAAAGGATAGACAGCAGGTTTTTGGAACCTGCTTGTGGTGACGGAAATTTTTTAATAGAGGTACTGGAACGCAAATTGAATGTTGTCAAACGCCAATACCGCCGAAGTATGCTTGATTATGAGAAAAACTCCGTATTGGCGATCAGCAGTTTATACGG
>CAMOYW010000080.1 GCA_946630405.1 uncultured Clostridia bacterium
TCCTCCTTACCAAACGAATGCTATAACCTCGCCGCCTACGCCAAGCTTTCTTGCCTGCTTGTCCGTAATTATACCCTTGTTGGTAGATACGATAGCCGTACCCATACCGCCAAGAACACGAGGAAGCTCGTCCTTATTTGCATAAACTCTTAATCCGGGCTTAGAGATCCTCTTTATACCCGAAATAACCTTTTCATTCTTATCGGCACCATACTTTAATGTAATACGCATGGTTCTCTTAATACCGTCTTCTAAAATTTCAAAGCCCGAAACATAGCCCTCATCGACAAGGATGCTTGCGATCGCCTCCTTCACTCTGCTTGAAGGAACATCAACCGTATCGTGCTTAGCAGTATTTGCATTTCTTATTCTTGTGAGCATATCTGCGATAGGATCACTCATTGACATTGAAATTACCTCCTTTCGATTACCAGCTTGCTTTCTTTACACCGGGGATTTCACCTTTGTATGCTAATTCACGGAAGCAAATTCTGCAAATACCGAATTTCTTCAATACAGAATGGGGTCTTCCGCAAATTCTGCAACGAGTATAGCTCTGAGTAGAAAACTTAGCTTTTCTTGCCTGCTTTATCTTCATGGATTTCTTAGCCATAGTCTGTTAAATCCTCCCTTATTTCATAAATGGCATACCGAACAGTCTGAGAAGCTCTCTTGCTTCTTCATCGGTATTGGCAGTTGTAACGAATACGATATCCATACCTCTGATCTTGTCGATCTTATCGTACTGTATTTCGGGGAACATCAATTGCTCCTTAAGACCTAAGGTATAGTTACCTCTGCCATCGAAGCTGTTAGCCGATACACCACGGAAGTCACGGACACGGGGAAGTGCGATGGAGATGAGCTTATTTGCAAAGCTGTACATCTTCTCGCCTCTTAATGTAACCTTGCAGCCTATGGGCATACCCTCACGAAGCTTGAATGCAGCAATAGATTTTCTTGCCTTAGTTACAATAGGCTTCTGACCCGAGATGATAGCCATATCGTTAACTGCATTGTCGATGACCTTGGCATTATCCTTAGCGTCACCGAGACCCATGTTAATTACTATCTTCTCAAGCTTGGGAACCTGCATAACATTCTTGTAAGAAAACTTACTCATCATAGCAGGTACTATTTCTTTATCATAGTATTCCTTGAATGCGTTCAATTTAGCTTACCTCCCTCAATTAATCGATTACATCGCCCGTGGACTTTGCAATTCTCTGCTTAACACCGTCTACAATCTTGTAACCGACTCTTGTGGGCTTACCGTCAACAACGAGCATTACATTAGAAGCATCAATAGGAGCGTTCTTTGTAATAATACCCGAAGCATTATTGATGGCACTGGGCTTAACATGCTTTTTAACGGAGTTAACACCTTCAACGATAACCTTACCGTTTTTATGGTCAACTACAAGCACCTTACCCTGCTTGCCCTTATCCTTGCCTGCGATAACCAAAACTTTATCGCCCTTCTTTATCTTCATACCGAACCTCCTATTATAATACCTCGGGAGCAAGAGAAAGTATCTTCATATACTGCTTTTCTCTTAATTCTCTTGCAACGGGTCCAAATATACGAGTACCTCTGGGGTTCTTGTCATCTCTGATTATAACGGCTGCGTTCTCGTCAAATTTAATGTATGAACCGTCGGGTCTTGAAGCACCCTTCTTTGTTCTAACAACAACAGCTCTTACGACCTCGCCTTTTTTAACAACGCCGCCGGGTGTTGCATCTTTAACGGTAGCAACTATCACATCACCAATGTTCGCGTATCTTCTTGTTGAGCCGCCGAGTACACGGATACATAAAAGCTCCTTAGCACCGGAGTTGTCGGCAACAACAAGTCTGCTTTCCTGCTGAATCATTGCTTTTCCTCCTTAGACATAAAGTCCAATCTATAAATAAATCTGTTAGCTTTATATTATTTAGCCTTTTCAATGATAGAAACAAGTCTCCATCTCTTATCCTTTGATAAAGGTCTTGTCTCCATAACTCTTACTCTGTCGCCAACCTGACACTCATTATTCTCATCATGAGCCTTGAGCTTATAAGTAGTTTTAACGATCTTCTTATATAAGGGATGTCTTACATTATCCTGAACGGCAACAACGATCGTCTTGTCCATCTTATTGCTGACAACCATTCCTACCCTGGTCTTACGAAGATTTCTTTCCACTTCGGATCCTCCTTCCGCAGGACATTAGCCTGCCATATATCTTATGCGTTCTTCTTCTGAGCTATAACAGTCTGAATTCTTGCAATGTTCTTACGGCAAAGTGAAATACTTGCGGTATTGCTCAGCTGATTGGTGGCATTTTGAAATCTTAAGTTGAAAAGCTTCTTCTTCTCATTAACAAGCTCGTTGTTCAACTCTTCTACGCTCTTGGAGTTTAACTCCTCAACATATTCCTTAGTTTTCATTCTTGTCACTCTCCTTCTCCTGTTCAAGGCGGGTAACTATCTTACACTTGATGGGAAGCTTGTTCATCGCAAGTCTTAAAGCCTCTCTTGCAACTTCCTCGGATACACCTGCTATCTCGAACATTACTCTGCCGGGCTTTACTACAGCTACCCAATACTCGGGTGTTCCTTTACCGGAACCCATTCTTGTACCTGCGGGCTTTTCTGTGATAGGCTTATCGGGGAATATCTTGATCCAAACCTGACCGCCACGCTTGATGTATCTTGTCATAGCGATACGGGCTGCTTCTATCTGATTGGAAGTGATCCAGCTGGGCTCCATAGCAACAATACCGTACTCACCGTAAGTGATCTTGTTACCACGTAAAGCCTTACCGCTCATTCTTCCTCTGAACTGCTTACGCCTTTTAACTCTCTTGGGCAATAACATTACTGTTCGCTCCTTTCCTTCCTACCTTCCTTTTTCTGAGGAAGTACGGAACCCTTATAAATCCAAACCTTAACACCGATCTTACCGTAGGTTGTCTTAGCCTCTGCAAAACCGTAGTCAATGTCTGCTCTGAGTGTCTGAAGAGGGATAGTACCGTCATGGTAGCTTTCCGTACGAGCCATTTCAGCACCGCCGAGACGACCGGAGCAAGTAGTCTTGATACCCTTAGCACCGAACTTCATTGTCATCTGCATGCTCTTTTTCATAGCTCTTCTGAAGGTCACACGGTTTTCAAGCTGTCTTGCGATATCCTCTGCAACAAGCTGTGAGCAAAGCTCGGGACGCTTGATCTCTTCGATGTTAACTATGACCTTCTGCTTTGTCTGCTTCTGAAGCTCTGCATTAAGCTTCTGGATCTCGGCACCCTGTCTGCCGATAACAATACCGGGCTTGGATGTAAAGATCGTTATCTTAACTCTTTCGTTTGTTCTTTCAATGTTGACCTTTGCAACCGATGAATTGGCAAGTCTGGTCTTTATGTAATTTCTGAGCTTATTATCCTCAACAAGAAAATCAGCGTAGTTTTTCTTGTCTGCATACCATGTTGAGTCCCAGTCCTTAATAATGCCAACTCTTAATCCATGAGGATTTACTTTCTGACCCATGGTTGTCCTCCTTATTTCTCGTCTAAGTATATTGAAATGTGAGCAGTCTTTTTATTGATTCTATAAGCTCTGCCCTGAGCTCTGGGACGGATCCTCTTAAGAGTGGGTCCCTGATTTGCTCTTACATCGGCAACATACAGACTGTCTCTGTCAAGCTCAAGGTTATTCTCTGCATTTGCTATAGCAGACTTTAAAACCTTTTCAATAAGCTCGGAAGCATATCTGGGTGAATATCTAACTATTGCAAGTGCCTCGTCTACGCCCTTGCCCTTTATTTGGTTTAAAACAATTCTCGCCTTTGTATCGGAAACTCTAACGAACTTAGCATGAGCCTGTGCTCTTCTGTCCTTATTCTGTTCATTTCTGAGCTTCTTTATCTGGCTTCTATGTCCCTTAGCCATTTAAAAGCCTCCTTCTTATATACGGTCACAATGCAGTTTTTTGCATTGTGACCACAAATCTTTCTAAATTATCTTGAACCCGATTTCTTCTCGGCGTCCTTACCGTGACCTCTATAGGTTCTTGTTAAAGCGAACTCGCCAAGCTTGTGACCTACCATGTCCTCTGTAATGAATACGGGAACATGCTTTCTTCCGTCATGTACAGCGATCGTATGTCCAATCATTTCGGGGAAGATAGTGGAGCGACGAGACCAAGTCTTTATAACATTCTTTGTGTTAGCCTCATTCTGAGCCTCAACCTTCTTCATAAGGTGTGCATCACAGAAAGGACCTTTTTTAAGTGATCTACTCATAATTTCCTCCCATTACTTAGCTTTTCTGCTTCTTACGATGTACTTGTTGCTTGCCTTATGCTTCTTTCTGGTCTTATAACCAAGAGCAGGCTTGCCCCAAGGAGTACTGGGAGCGGGACGACCAACGGGTGCTCTACCTTCACCACCACCGTGAGGGTGATCGTTGGGGTTCATGACGGAACCTCTTACGGTAGGTCTGATACCCATGTGACGCTTCTTACCTGCCTTACCGATGTTGATAAGCTCGTGATCGATATTTCCGACCTGACCTACGGTAGCACGGCAATTGATAGGTAAAAGTCTCATTTCGCCCGAAGGAAGTCTTACAGTCGCATACTTACCTTCCTTAGCCATGAGCTGAGCAACGTTACCTGCGGAACGAACAAGCTGTCCGCCTGCGCCGGGTGTCATCTCAATGTTGTGTATCTCGGCACCTACGGGAAGAGAGCTCATGGGAAGGCAGTTACCTACTCTTACTTCCGCCTCGGAACCGCTCATTACGGTCATACCGACCTTTAAGCCGTTGGGAGCGAGGATGTATCTCTTTTCGCCGTCTGCATAGGTAAGAAGTGCAATGTTTGCCGTTCTGTTAGGATCGTACTCAATAGCACTTACCTTTGCGGGGATGTTATCCTTGTTTCTTTTGAAATCAATTATTCTGTATTTCTTCTTAGCACCGCCGCCGTGATGACGAACAGTGATCTTGCCTTGATTATTTCTACCCGAGTTGGTCTTGATATGTACTACAAGACTTTTTTCGGGTGTAGATTTTGTGATCTCCGAGAAGTCAGATACAGTCATCTGTCTTCTTGAGGGTGTATAAGGCTTAAATCTCTTAATACCCATTTTAAATCTCCTTTATTTTGCAGTCACATTTGCGACTATACTTGACAGCTATATTATAATCCCTGGAAAATCTCTATTTCCTTGCTGTCCTGTGTAAGCTTAACTATAGCCTTCTTTTTTGCATTTGTCTTTCCGAAGGTATAGCCTCTTCTCTTCTTCTTGCCCGAAAGGTTCATTGTGTTAACATAGTCAACCTTTGTTCCTTCAAACATCTTTTCAACAGCCTGCTTGATCTGAACCTTTGTTGCATCTGTATGAACATAGAAAGCATACTTCTTGTCAGCCATCTCGTTCATAGACTTTTCTGTAACGATGGGCTTTAAAATAATGTCATAATATTTAAGATCTGCCATTATGCGTACGCCTCCTCGATAAGCTCTACAGCAGCCTTTGTCATTACAAGTGAGTCATACTTAAGTATGTCATATACATTAAGTGTGCTTGTTATGTTGCCCGCTTCCTGCTTCTTTACGGATGCTGTCTTAACACCCTGAATGTTTCTTGCGGAAAGGTCTGCCACCTTATTTTCATCTCTAACGACCAAGAGAGCTTTTTCAACCTTAAGGTTTTTAAGTATCTCAGCCATCTTCTTTGTTTTGATCTCGTCAAGCTTAAGCTCGTCAAGAATTATAAGATTACCGTCATTGAGCTTTGTTGTGAAGGCATTCTTCATAGCAAGCTTCTTGACCTTCTTGTTTAACTTGAAAGAGTAATCTCTGGGCTTGGGAGCAAATACAACTCCACCGCCTGTCCACTGAGGAGAGCGGATAGAACCCTGT
>CAMOYW010000081.1 GCA_946630405.1 uncultured Clostridia bacterium
CATTGCTATGGTAAGATCAAACTTCTTTTCGATCTCCTTCTTCTCATATTCAAGTTCGCCTGCCGACTGTGCAAGACCTATAAGCCGGTCTACATCTATATATCTTTCTATATCATCGGCAAGTCTGTCCACCCTCGCCTTGAAATCTTCTATATTGTCGGGTGTGACAAGCCCTATATCACGGCTTTCAAAAAGATCCTCGTCTATATTGGGTAAGTATCCAAGCGGAACAACGCCCAGATCGAGAGCTATATAGCTCACCACATCATAAAATGCCGCGGGAAGTCTGTTGAATATAATACCCGCAATACCGCTTTCTTCTCTGTAGGTGACAAAGCCTTTTAAAACGGCACCTATGGAATTGAGCATACCCTTGCAATCAAGCACAAGGATAACGGGTGTCTTTGTTTCAAGGGCAATATCATAGCTTGACGCTCTGTCACTGAATGCAAGCCCGTCGTAATAGCCCATAACGCCCTCGATAACATTTATATCAGCATCACTTTCGTCTATAAGGCGGCATATCTCGTCCTTACTTGTAAAGAATCCGTCAAGATTGCTTGCCGCTTCTCCCGTGATAGACCTGTGAAGCATGGTATCTACATAGTCGGGACCGCATTTATAGCTCTTAACTTTGAGACCTTTATCCATTATAACTTTAAGAAGCGCACATGTGATGGATGTTTTTCCGCTTCCGCTCGATGTTGCCGCAAGCATAACTCTTGCCATACAATTACCCCCTTAATCCTCGGTGATTATTTTAGCCTCATCCGAGTTATTCCCCGATATTATAAATACGGGATCGTTATTTTTAAGCTGTGTACTGTCTTCAAGTATCTTCCCTTTAGTGACGGATACCTGACATATCTGCAGGCCTTCAAGGCTGAAATCCTTAAACACACGCATAAGATCGAATACATTTTCAAGGGTGTGAGCCGTTGCCACAATACGCATAGGCTTACCCTTTTCCATAAGTTCCTTTATAATGCGCTTGAGACTTCCTCCCGTTCCTCCTATATAAACGGCATCGGGTGCGGGAAGTGCAAGCATGGTGTCCTTTGCATCTCCTTCTATTACTTTAACGTTATGCAAATTGAATTTATGTATATTGGAATACAATATATTTAACGAACTCGGTCTTTGCTCCAAAGCGTATACGATACCGTGATCGAGCTGGAAGCCTACCTCTACGGCAACAGAACCCGTGCCCGCACCTACGGCATACACTATTGAGCCGCTTTTAAGCTCCAACTTACTTATAACGCAAGCTCTTACCTCACTGGTAAGCATGCTCACACTCTCTCCTCTTATGAACTCCTTATCGTTAAGACCGATGGAAAGAGGTTTGCCGAAACTGTTGTTTTCTATATAGACAGTTGAAAGTGTGGGAAACTTGACTTTTATTAACTCCTCGGGATAACCCGACACTATTTTTTCATCATCATAGGTCAAATTTGAACCCACGCATATACGAAGCTTTTCAAGTCCGTTTCTAACAAGGCTTTTAAAGAAATCGTTAAGTATCCTTCCATCCTCGGGTAATATGAAAAGCTGTCTGTTTTCGGAGGCGGCAGTTACCATATCCTCAACGGAAAGGGAAGAGCCTGCGACCTTAATACCGTCCCATGAGATATTGAGCCTTGATGCAAGATAGGAAACAGAGGAAACTCCCTGAATACATCTGACTTCTACATCAAGTTCCTCCAAAAGCTCACGAAGTTCCTTTGCTTCATCGCAAAGTGTTATATCCCCGTTAAATGCCACGCATATATCAGTAGCTTCACCCGAACATATCTGCTCGTATGCTTCTCTTGCCGAAGAAAAAACCTTGACTTCTTTTCCCGTAAGTTCAAGAGAGCGTATCGCCCTCTCCTCGCCTACCAAAAGTTCACATTTTTCTATTGCTTTGGCTCCGCCCACGCAAAGGTAATCACTACCTCCGGGACCGACACCTACTATCGTTATATTGCGCTTAACGGCACTTTCAGTTATGAGTGACCAAACCGCCTCAACGGTCAGCCCGTCCTCTTCGGCATTTTTGACCACCACAAGAGTTGCGTTATTGACTAAGCACGCCTCTTCTTTTATAAGTATATCCTGCGCATTTTCACTTGTGATAAGATACTTGATATTAAATTTACGAATAAGTTCCGAAACCGAATCAAGTGTATAAGGCGGAGAGTCTACTGCTATATTGTCTCTTGAAAAGCCTACCGCAACTGCCGCGGAAATTGCTTTTTCATCGGGCATAAGTCTTATAAATGCCCTCTGTTCCATGGCAGATATATCCGAATACACGGGTAACTCGGAAGTTCCCGTTGTCAATAAAACATTACCCTTATTTCTGTTTACTATCCTAACGGCATGCTTTGCATTGTCTGCATATATACATGAATGTTCGGGCTTTAACTCAGAACCTATCATGCGAACATACCTTACCCTCGAAGTCTTGGATATAAGCTTGATATCTTTGGAGATCTCACTGTCCTCGGGTGAGGCATCTATCACAAAATCGGGTCTTACCGATGCAATACGTGCCGCGACCGAAACGGGATCGAACTCGTCCGAAAAAAGCATGGTATTGGAAGCAGAGCGTATTTTAAATTGATTTGTACCGAGGATAAAAACATCCGTCATAAAACGGCTATCCTTTGAGCACCTTTTTACAAGTTCAGCTCCGTCCTCGGTGGCGGTAAAAATTATTAGCTTTATCATAAAACACACCTCATAATTTAGCTATATTATAATAAATTTTTACACAATAGTCAAGCATCATCAAAAAAATAATGGTAAATTTATACATAAACAGCGTCAATATATGCGGTTTATTTTGTTGTTTATGTTGACATTTTATTACAGTTTTGTTACAATAAAAAAAGGCATACAGCCAAAAAATTATAAGGAGGGTAAATATGAAGCTGAAAAACAAGCTTTTAAGCTCATTGCTTGCACTCACCATGTGTACGGGTGCGATAATGAGCTCATCCGTTTCATCTGCCTTTGCCGCAGGCGATAAGGTAGATGTGTGGGATTTCGGCGGCGTGCAGCAGGCTGACGGAAATGGTGTCTCTTATGATAACCATATAGACACAACATTCCTCGACAATCTTACCGCTGTCGGAGATGAGACCGCCGGAGCAAACAAAGGAAAATTCCTTGATGCAGGTGATGTTGACTTTAACGGAGTTACGGTAAACGCCGTTAAAAACGACAGACTTTATTACCTTATAAGCGAAGACGGAACTTCCTCAACAGGTAAAAGAAGTGCGGGAGTACAGGGTAAGGCAACCAAAGCATACGACGACGGCTACACCGCTAACGGTATGTACTATGCAAACGGTTCGGGCGGCGAGGCAAGGCGTTGTATCACGATCCCCGATCTTAACGAAAACGATGTGGTAAGAGTATACACCGGTCCTTCAAACACGACCGATACAGGTGTTGAATTCACATACCTCGGTTCTACAGGTACACAGCACGATGAATATGTGGTACCGGGTGGTGAACAGCACATCGTAAACTTCGTTGCAAACTATGCGGGAAGCTACAAAGTTTGGTTCGATGCCACCACAAACGCAGGTAAACCCACAGTAAACAGAGTGATGCGTTTCCCCGCAACAAAGGTAACGGGTACTATCAACAAGAATTCTCTTACAGTGCCCACAGATGCAAAAGTTGCTTTTGAGAATCAGACCACGGGCGTACTTACATACGCAACCAGCAAACCGGGCTTTACAAGTTATGATGTAGATCTTGCCCCCGGCTACAGCTACAAGGCTATGATCAAAAACGCTTCGGGCATAGGCTTTACAAATGATACCAAGAGCTTTTCGGTAGAAGCATCCGAGATAGCTACGGGTAAGACCGCTAACCTCGATATGGAGGAAAAGAACCTCTATACAGCAAGCGGAAATATTATCATACCCGCCACCGCTCCTGCCGAATATTTCAACAAGGCAAAGCTCAACTTCGTTCCCGACCCCGCCACTAAGGCAGACACGGTAGTTGCGACCGTAACTACTCCCGCTTCGGGAGCCTTCACTTATACAGCTACACTTGAGCCCGATATAGATTATACGGCTGAATTTGAAAACATCAACGATTTTGAAGTTTCCGACGGTGCTTCTATCAATAACAACAAAGACGTTGACCACAACATAACGTTATCCGCAAAGACAGTTTACACGGTAAGCGGTAACTTTGTGGGAAACAACGGTGCAGAGGTCAGTAACCTTGCATTTACAAGACTTGACGATGGCTACACATATTTACCCGTTGAGCCCGCAGTCACAGGCTACAGCTTAGACCTCAGAGACGGTGAGTATTCGGTATCCGCCACAGTTACAGGCTATCACACAAATACACATGTGGTAGTAAACGGCAAGAATGTTACAAAAGACATATTCTTTGCTCCCGATACCGCTCCCACACCCGATGTACAATGGGCAAGCGATATATATGTAGGTTCAAACGAGGGTACATATCACTACGACACCGTAGGTGAAGCTCTTGCAGCCGCAAAAGCAATGAACCCCACAAGCGAAGAGCAAAGGATCACTATCCATATCGCTCCCGGTACATACAGAGAGCAGCTCACAGTTGAAACTCCCTACATCACACTTTTAGGCCCCGATAACGGTGAGGCAAAGCTTACATGGTACTACGGTATCGGTTATCAGTACTACAGCTGTGACAAGACCGGCTACTACAACGAAGAAAATGCAGTAGATAAATTCACAAAGGGCAAACCCGCAAAATGGGGCGTTGCCACCTATGTAAAGGCTGCCGCAACCGATTTTAAGGCAGAAAACATCACTTTTGAAAACTCCTTCAACAAGTATGTGACCGACGAAGAAGTTGCCGACGGCGTTGAAACAGACGGCTCAATGGCGTTTGTAAGAAAGCTCGGTGCCGATGTTCAGTCAAAGAAGGCGACCGAAAGAGCTACAGCTATCTGTGTGGAAGGTGACAGAGCCGAATTCAGAGATTGTGATTTCATAAGCTCACAAGATACACTTTACACAGGTAAGGTACACACCTACTTTAAAAACTGCTTTATAGAAGGCGGCACCGACTTTATGTTCGGTTCCGGTAACTCGGTATTCGACGCTTGCGAGCTTAGAGTATGCGGATACAGCGACGATACCACCGGTTCCTACCTTACAGCAGCTCGTAAAGATGAAATGAGCGACTATAAGGGCTACCTTTTCAGAAGCTGTGAAGTTACTCCCAACCTTGACAACAAAGAGTCCAAGTTCTTCTTCGGCAGACCTTGGGATGCAAATGCCACGGTTACTTTCCTTAACACCAAAACAACCAAGGATATAGAGGCTGAAGGTTGGACTTCCATGTCCGGTGTAAATCCCGAACAGGCAAACTTCAAGGAATTCAACACCACCAATAACGGTGTCGCTTTGGATACATCTTCAAGAGTATCCGGCACCGTACTTACAAGCGGAGAAGCTTCCGCATACGATCCCACCGATTATTTCGGTTCATGGGTACCTACATTCTACGAGGAAGAAACTCTTCCCGTAACATTTGAGACCGCACCTTATCTTTCAAGCGACTGTGATGTTGCCGCTCCCGAAACGGGATATGTAATGAACGTTAAGTATTCACTCGGTTCAAATGACGAAAACGACGCTTCTTTGATACAGTGGTACAGAGTTGACGATAACGGCAACGAAACACTTTTACAGGTAAATTCATCCGCTTCAAATGAAGGCTACAAGATGGTGAAGGATGATATCGGCTACTTCATTAAAGCTACCGTAACTCCCATGCTTGTATCCGGTGCAG
>CAMOYW010000082.1 GCA_946630405.1 uncultured Clostridia bacterium
GGGCGTGTCGGCAAGCTCTTTGCCGCTAAAGGATGAGGTTGCGGAGGTACTTGACCTTATAGGGGCGAATCTTGCTTCAAAGCGAGGTTTTATCGAGTCGGGCGAGGCACTTAAAACGGCAAAGAAAAAATACCCTCTTTTGCCTATGCCAAAGACGATGGCGGAACTTGAGGATATTGCGATACTGAGAGATGTACTTAATGAGTTGGAGTATTTTCTTGACATGAAGAAGAATTTTATCGCTTCTCTTTCGGCAAAACAACTTGATAAGTATTATGAGGATGAAAAATGAAAAGATCGGATTTTATAAAGGCTGCACTGGGTAACGAAAAAGCGGATTTGGTCATAAAAAATGCCAAGATCATAGATGTTCTTTCTCATCGCCTCGTTAAGGGAGATATGGCGATCAAAGGAAATCGTATAATCGGTATAGGAAAATATCAAGGGAATTTAGAGATAGACGGTACCGGTAAGTTTATAGCACCCGGGCTTATTGATTGCCATATACATATAGAGTCTACCTTGCTCACACCGGGTGAATTTGCAAAGATCGTGGTTCCTTTCGGCGTAACACGGGTGTTTGCGGATCCTCACGAAATTACAAACGTATGCGGAGAAAAAGGTATCAAGTTTATGTTTGAAGATTCGGAGAATGTTCCGCTCAAAATAAATTATATGCTCCCTTCTTGCGTGCCTGCAACTCCTTTTGAACATAACGGATCCGAGATAGATGCCAAAAAATCCAAAGAACTTTTGGAAAAATACCCTTTTTTCGGTCTTGCGGAAATGATGAATTATCCGGGACTTTTGGCTTGTGATGAGGATGTACTCGGAAAGCTTAAACTTTTTGAATATATAGACGGGCATGCACCTTATTTAACCGGGAAAAGGTTAAACGCATATGCGGGTGTGGGTATCAGAAATGACCATGAATGTTCCGTTGTGGAAGAAGCATATGAAAAGATAGGTGCGGGAATGAAGATATTTGTGCGAGAGGGTTCGGGAGCGCATAACCTTACGGAACTCATACGCGCAATAAATCCCTTTAATTTGAGGCATTTTTGCTTTTGTACCGATGATAAACAGGCGGCGGAGATCAAAAGAGAAGGAACTATAATCAACTGCATAAGGCGTGCGGTAGAGAACGGACTTGATGCAATAAGTGCGTATACTATGGCAACTTACAATGCGGCGCAAAGCTATGGTATTTATGACGAGGGAGCCTTGGCTCCGGGATACAAGGCGGATTTTATAGTTCTTGACAATATGCTTGATCTGATACCCGATGCGGTATATATAGGCGGGAAAATCGTGGCGGAAAAGGGAAAGCCGATGTTTATGAGTAAAAAAGCGGATACTTCAGAAGTATCGGCTACCGTAAACATAAAGCCTGTCAGAAGTGAGGATTTTGAACTTGAATACGGAAAGGAACAGCCCGTTATAAAAATCACATCGGGTTCACTTATTACCGATGTGATGTATAATGTTCCTCCGAAGGATGTGAGTATATGTGCCAATATAGAAAGATACAATGCCACGGGTAATATAGGCAAATGTTTTGTGACGGGGTTCAAGGTCAACAACGGAGCTATAGCTCAGTCGATAGGGCACGATTCTCATAATATAACAGCCATAGGCTCGGACGGGGAAAATATAGCGATGGCAGTAAACGCTCTCGGTAAAAACGGAGGGATTGCCGTGGTCCAAAACGGAAAGTGTGTGGCTTTTCAGGAACTTAGGATAGGGGGGATAATGAGCGACAAAAGTGCGGAAGAGGTAATAGAAGAAAGCGAACAGATAATAAAAGCCGTCAAGCAGATATGTAAAAACGGAAGCGAAGCGCTTATGATGATACTTTCGTTTATATCGCTTGTTGTCATACCGCATGTTAAGCTTAATGACAGAGGTATGTTTGATGTAGATAAGTTTAAAATGTTTGAAGGCTGAATTAATCGGCGCTTTCTTTAAAAAATTGGGGGATCATTATGAATAGGGACGGATATTATACAAGAGTTACAAGGTGTGAAGACGGGAAATTTCGCTGGGTGTATGAGTTTGATATGCTGAAAAATCCTGTGATACTGTTTACCGTATGGAAGGTGCTTTGGATAGCTTTTGCGGCTGTTTTTGCGTTTATGCTCGTGCTCGACATTATTGAAGGCTCTGATTTCGGAGGCTTGTTTGAACTTGCAAAAATGCTCGTATTGCTTTGTCTTGTTCTTTCGGCGATAGGGTTTGTGGCATACCTGATAGTATCGGCTCAATACGGCAGAAAGTATATCGTGCTGTTTGAAATGGACGAAAACGGGGTGATTCATAAGCAAATGGGATCTCAGTTCGATAGAGCAAGTGCGATGGGCTGGTTTACCGCCATGACGGGTGTTTTGACGGGAAATCCTGCCGCAATAGGAATGGGTATAAATGCAGCCACAAGAAACAGTCTAAGTACGGAATTTAAAAAAGTGCGAAAGATAAAGTCTTCAAGGCGCTTTAATACCATTTATTTAAAGGCACCTTTCAGTAATAATCAGGTGTATGTCGCCGATGAAGATTTTGATATCGTACTTGAATATATCAGGGACAGAGTCGAACAAAGCAGATATTGAAATTATTACTTTATAATGAATAATTACTTGTTTTTTGTTAAAAAACTTGCTTTTAATTGTTCAATATGTTAGAATAACATCGGATGTTGAGCATCCGTAAACAAAGAAGGTATTTTCACGAAGGAGGAAAATCATGGGATTAATTAAAGCGGCTTTTTCTGCCATAGGTACTACTCTTGCGGATCAGTGGAAGGAATATATATATTGTGATACCATGGATCAAAATACCCTTATGAAAAAGGGTGAAGTGAGAGTTACGGCAGGCTCAAATACAAAACGTACCGACAATATCATTACGAACGGTTCCAAAATTGCCGTTAACGAGGGTCAGTTCATGATGATCGTAGAAAACGGAAAGATAGTCGATTATACGGCTGAGCCCGGTGCTTTTACATACGATACGGGAACGGAGCCTTCACTTTTTGACGGCGGTTTCCAGGGCTTAAAGGAATCTTTTAAAAAGGTCGGCAAGCGTTTTGCTTACGGCGGAAGTGCCGAGAACGATCAGAGAGTTTACTTTGTAAACATCAAAGAAATAATGAACAATAAAGTGGGAGTTGGCGATGTACCTTTCAGAGACAGCGAGTTCAATTTCTCGATGAAGATACAGGGCTTTGGCACATATTCCTACAAGATAACGGATCCGCTTATGTTCTACACGAATGTATGTGCAAATGTGAAGGATTCGTTTATGAAAACTTCAATAGACGATCAGCTCAGATCCGAGGTCCAAAATGCTCTTCAACCCGCTTTGGGAAGGATCGCACTTAAGAAAATAGCTTATGACCAGTTGCCTCTTTTCACAAAGGAAATTGCGCAGGAGGTCAATAACGAGCTTAGTGTAGAGTGGAATCAGCTCAGAGGTATTTCTATCGTTTCCGTTGCTTTCTCATCCATTAAGCCCGATGAAGAGAGCGCTGCAAAGATAAACGAAATGCAGGAAGCAAGAGTATATACCAATACTCAAATGCTCGGTGCAAGAATGGGTGCGGCGACCGCTACGGCTATGAATACCGCTGCTGCCAATCCCAACGGTGCAACAAATGCATTTATGGGTATGGGTATGATGAATATGATGGGGACGGGTCAAATGGCAGGTCAGTTTGTTCAGCCCGGTCAAGGTGCGGGAATACCTCAAATGCCCGAATATCCCGGACAGGCAGCTCCTCAGCAGGCGGCAGCTCCTCAACAGGCAGGATGGACTTGCGAGTGCGGTAACGTAAACAACGGCAAATTCTGTTCAAACTGCGGCAAGCCTATGCCTCAGCCTCAAGCACCTGCAGAGTGGACATGCGAATGCGGAAATGTCAATACAGGTAATTTCTGCTCAAACTGCGGAAAGCCCAAAGCATAATTTGACTCTATAATTTGAGGTATCTGATATGAATAGATTTAAAAAGTTTCTATTCCTTTTACTTGCCTTGCTTACGGTGGCTATAAGCGCTCATTATACACTTGCCGATTTCGGAGATTTTAACGATTATTCCGATGACAGCGGCGGAAGCTGGGGCGGCGGTGGAGGCTGGGACAGTGACTACGACAGTTATGACAGCGGAAGTTACAGCAGTAGCAGTAGCAGCGGCGAAGGAAGTCCCGTGGCTCTCATTATAGTCGTTATCATTGTACTTTGGGTCGTTTTGAGTGACAGAAAGAAGAAAAAAGACGGAACGGGAACATCCCATATTGTCAGACAGGGCGCAAATATCAATGTTCCCGATCATACAGCACAGATCGCCGAAGCGGTTTCCAAGAACGATCCCAACTTCAGTGCCGATAAGTTTGTTGCAAATGCGAAGGATGTATTTATGAGCCTTCAGGAAGCTTGGACAAACAGAGACCTTGAAAAGGTAAGACCTATGGTCAAGGAAGAAATGTATGCTCAGCATGAAGCACAGGTTCGTAAGATGATAGAAGGACACAGGATCAATGTGCTCGACAGAATAAACATCAGTCAAGCTTATCTGTACAACTATACCATAGATAATGAGTATGAGCAGATCGGTGTTTACATCATGGCAAGAATGAAGGATTACTACGTCAATGAAGATACGAAAGAGGTAATTCAGGGTGACCCGAATGCCGAGTATTATTTGAAGTATATTTACACCTTCATGAGAAAACGCGGAGTTACCACGGAAGGAGCGGTAAGTTCCAACAATACGGTGGCATGTCCCAACTGTGGCGCACCCACAACCATTACAAGTAGCGGTAAGTGCGAGTACTGCGGATTTATCATTACCACGGGTAACTTTAACTGGGTTCTTTCCGATATTACGGGAATCAAGCAGTCGTCCAATCTCGGACCGGGCGGCGTGATAGACAGGACCACACAAGTTTAAATCATTTTACACCCCCGTTTTTCGGGGGTGTTTTGTGTAATATGGTATAAACAAGGTAATTCAAATTACAATAATATTACAAATGATACAAAAATAAAAAAAGTAGTGGCATAGTTTTTGTTTTTGTGGTATAATTCCTAAAGTTATACATACGATTATGGATTTGGCTGTATTTACCGAGCATGCCGAATCTGATTAGGAGGATTTTATTAGATGAGTACTTTTGAAAAGATCGAGAACAATAAGGTAAAGATTACCTTTTCGGTAGATTCCGCAAGGTTTGAGGAGGGTATTGAGTACTCCTATAAGAAGAATAAAGATAAGATAGTTATACAGGGCTTCAGAAAGGGTAGGGCTCCCCGTAAGCTTATCGAAGCACAGTATGGCAAAGGCGTATTCTATGATGATGCCATTAACTTTGTACTTCCCGATGCTTATGAGAGTGCGGTTAAGGAAAATGAACTTGATGTAGTGTCAAGACCCGAAATAGACATAACAAAGATAGACGATGATGGCGTTGAATTTACTGCCGAAGTTTATATCAAGCCCGAAGTTAAGCTTGGTGAATACAAGGGTCTTGTGTACACAAAGCAGGAAGTTGAGCCTACCGATGAAGAGGTAGAGGCAGAGATCAAGAAGGAGCTTGAAAAGAACTCAAGACTTGTGACCGTTACCGACAGAGCTATTGAAAACGGTGATATAGCTACCATAGATTTTAAGGGCTTTGTTGACGGAGAAGCTTTTGAGGGCGGAGAGGCTACCGATTATGATCTTGAAATAGGTACTCATTCCTTCATAG
>CAMOYW010000083.1 GCA_946630405.1 uncultured Clostridia bacterium
TCGCGCTCTTCTGTAGACATGGACTCTTTTATAGCGTTTATTTTTTCGTCAAGCTCGTTATAGTTGTTGGTATCGTTGATGATAGCTGCTTTTGTTTCCGCATCAAAATCAAGCTCATAGCCTGCACTTTCAAGAATAGCTCTTAAAGGAAGAAGAGTTCTGTCGTTTTGTATAACGACGGGATCCTCAAGCTTTTTATATTTGAGTACACCGTTTACGAACGATGTAACGACCAATTTATCCGATGCCGTTAAAAGGCTTATGGAGTAGTAGTCGTTTGTAATGTCGACCATTTTTGTTTCCTGATCCCAACTTACTTCAAAGCCGAGCTTTTCAAACACATCTCTGATGGGAACATATGTTCTTTCGTTGATGATGATGGGTTCCTGATCGGTAAACTCCACGGGAGTGTTGTCCACAAGTACCGCATTTGCAAATACGGGGGTCGATAAAAGAGTGACTGTTGCCAAAGCGAGAGATAAAAATCTTTTCATTTCTTTAACCTTTCTTTTTATGAATTTTTTATGAATTTAGGGTATCTCTAAAACTGCTTTAAGGCAGAACACAAAGAATGAGTTTTAGAGATCCTTTTTATATTACTTGCCTTCGGTGTAGCTTTTGTTCTGTTTTCCGTCGACAAGTTTTTGATACAATTCAATGTATTCCTTTGCGCTCTTCTCCCATGAGAAGCGTGTATTGATGGCGTTTTGTACTACCTTGTTCCATTGCTCTTTGTTATGGAATGCTTCAAGCGCTCGGTCAATTGCCCATAAAAGACCGCCGCCGTCATAGTCCTGGAACTGGAAGCCGTTGCCTTCGCCCGTTTCGGGATTGAACATTTGAACCGTGTCCACAAGTCCGCCCGTGGTACGGGTAACGGGAACCGTTCCGTAACTCATGGCAAAAAGCTGACCGAGACCGCAAGGCTCAAAAAGGCTTGGCATAAGGAACATATCACTGCCCGCATAGATCTTTTGTGCAAGAGCATCGTCAAAGAGGATGTTTGCGCTTATATTGTCGGGGAAGCGGTAAGCAAGATCTTTGAACATATTTTCATAGTGATAGTCACCCGTTCCAAGTATAACAAGCTGAACTCCTCTGTTTATAAGTTCATAAGCATCTTGTAAAATAAGGTTGATACCCTTTTGATCTACCAGTCTTGATATAACTCCGAGAACGGGCACATCATCCCTTTCGGGAAGTCCGAGATCCGACTGAAGTCTGCGTTTGTTTTCCGCTTTTCCGCTTATATCGCTTGCGGAGAAGTTTTGATATATCTTTTTGGAGGTCGCGGGGTCGTTCACAGAGTAATCTATACCGTTAACTATGCCGTACAGCACATCAGACCTTGCCCTCAATACGCCGTCAAGACCGTAGCCGTATTGCTGTGTTTGGACCTCATAGGAATAAGTCTTTGATACGGTGCTTATGGCATCTGCGTAAAGAAGACCTGCCTTCATGAAGCTGACCATGTTGTAGTATTCGAGCTTGTCGTTTGTGAAATAGTAATTGTCGTCAAGCTCCATCATGCGAAGAGCATTTCGGGTAAACATTCCCTGATACTGTAAATTGTGTACGGTAAAGAGTGTCTTTATATCCTTAAAGTCTTTGATAAGGGAATATCTGTCTTTAAGGTAAAGACAAAGAGGTCCCGTCTGCCAGTCGTTACAGTGGATAACATCGGGCACAAAATCTATATAGCTTAAAAATTCAATGGCAGCTTTTGAAAAGAATGCGAATCTTTCGTCGTCGTCGCCGTAGCCGTAGTAGCCGCTTCTGTTAAAGTAGAAATCGTTGCCGATCATATATGTGGGCACATCGGATATAAGTGTGTATATGTCTACTTTTTGCGTGCGCCAATCAAGTGTGGTATCAAACGAAGTGATGTACTGGCAGCTTGTAAGGTACTCGTCTTTTATGGTTCTGTATTTAGGAAATACTACTCTTACATCGCAACCTGCATCAAGTAATGCCTTGGGTAAGGAACCGGCAACATCTCCCAAACCGCCGCTCTTGGCATAGGGAGAGACCTCCGAAGCCACAAACAAAATTTTCAATCCCATAAACCGAACCTCCTTTATATATAGCAAAATTTAAACAATTAACAAAAAAATGTTTATTTTTTTCTATTTTGTAGTATAATTATACAATAAGAAAGTGAATTTATCAATACTTTTTTACGCGAAATATGTAAATTATAGGAGAAACGTATGTCTGAGTTAAAAAAAAGAGAATACATTCCGAAGGATGACCTTTGGGCGATAGAGGATATGTTTGCCTCCGACGAAAAATGGGAAGAGGCTTTTTCGGAGGTCGAAAAACTGCTTCCGAGGCTTTCAGAGTATAAGGGAAAGGTCGATATAGATAATTTGTATGAGCTTTTCACGCTTAGAGACGAGATATTTCAAAAGCTTGAATATATATCCGTATATGCGGGGCTCAGGGCAAATGAGGACAGTACAAATACCTTACATCAGGCTATGGACGAGAGGTCGGAGCTTTTACTGACAAGGGCAGGGGAGATATCTTCTTTTATAGATCCCGAACTTTTGGCGCTTGACAGAGATGAACTTCTTGCACTTATAAAAACCGAACCTATGAGCTTATATTCTCACGTTATAGAGGATGTGTTAAGAAGCGGTGAACATATACTTTCGGCGGATAAAGAAGAACTGCTTGCGGGCTTTTCCGATGTGTCGGGTGCGCCTTCAAACATATACTACATGCTCAACAATGCGGATATGCGCTTTCCCGATGTGACGGATTCAAAGGGGACAAAACATGTGCTTACTCACGGAAGGTTCAATTCCCTGCTTGAAAGCGGTGACAGAGTGCTTCGGGAAAATGCCTTCAAAGCGGTATATCAAACATATTTTGCTCATCGCAACACTTTGGGTGCCGTCTATTCATCTCAAATAAAGGCGGATGTATTTACGGCAAGGGCAAGAAATTTTGATTCAAGCCTTGAAGCGAGCCTTTTTGCAAACAATATACCCACAAGCGTATATACGGGCTTGATAGAAACGGTGGGCAAAAGGCTCGATCTTATGCACCGCTATGTGGCACTGCGTAAAAAAATACTAAATGTGGATAAACTGCATTATTACGATATGTATACGCCCCTTCTTTCGGGTATGGACAACAAGATCCGCTATGAGGCGGCTGTCCGTCTTGTTAAAAAGGCGGTGGAGCCTTTGGGAGAAGAATATCTTGAAAAGTTTTCTTCCGCACTTGAAAAGGAACGCTGGGTTGATAAATACGAGAATGTGGGAAAAAGAAGCGGTGCCTATTCATGGGGCGCATACGGTTCACATCCCTATGTTTCCATGAGTTACGAGGAAAATATTGATTCGGTATTCACTCTGATACATGAGATGGGTCATTCCATGCATTCCTATTACACATGGAGCAGTCAGCCTTATGTATACGGCGACTATACCATATTTGTAGCCGAGGTAGCATCTACCGTAAACGAGGCGCTTCTTATGAGGCACCTTCTTTCATCCACAAAGGATACGAGGGAAAGACTGTTTCTTTTAAACCATTTTGCGGATGAGTTCAGAGGCACGCTGTACAGGCAGACCATGTTTGCGGAGTTTGAATTGAAGGTACATACGGCGTTTGAGAACGGAAATGTGCTTACTTTTGACGATTACAACAGAATTTATTCCGAATTAAACAAAAAGTATTACGGAGACGATATATTCCCCGATGAGGAGATATCGTGGGAATGGACGAGGATACCTCATTTCTACACTCCTTTTTATGTGTATCAATACGCTACGGGTTACAGCGCCGCAATAGCGCTTTCAAAAAGGATAACGGAAGAAAACGGTGCCGAAGATTATATTGATTTCTTAAAAGGCGGAAGTTCAAAATATTCCATCGACCTGTTAAAGGGAGCGGGAGTGGATATGTCCTCTCCTTTACCCGTCAATACGGCACTTGATGTATTTGAAGATGTATTAAATCAAATGGAGGAATTATGGGCACAAACAATGGGATGACACCCACATTGTACAGAAGAAGATATATCCCCGACGAACTTATACACCTTAAAAACGATAAGATACTGTATTTTGATAAAGACAGTATAGTTACTTCGTGGGAGGTGCTTACAAAGCGTCACAGCTTTACACACGGCTTTTCATGTTACTATATAGATAAAAACATCAAAGTCAGTAAATTTCTTGATGATAACAACGAACTTGTATACTGGTACTGCGATATAATCCATACCGAGTATGACAGTGAGAAAAACGCCTATACTTTTTGCGATCTGCTTGCGGATGTGATAGTATATCCGAATTATACATTTAAAGTAGTGGATATAGACGAGATCGCCGTTGCACTTGAAAAGGATATCTTATCCAAAGATATTCTTATCAAGCTGATGAAAAGTCTTGATGCTCTTCTGAATGATATATATAGCGGCAAATTTACAAAGTACATGGATTATATCAACAACTATGAAAAACGGGCAAACAAATGAACGACGAGCTTTTAAAAAGAATAGAAGATATTGAAAAAAGCGGCGGATTTGTGCCTAAAATGAGTAAGCGGGCTTTGGCGGCTACGGGTGTATTTATATTTATATGCCTTGCCGTAACGATCGCAATGGGGTTTGTATGATGGATACCGAAAAGCAGATAGAAAGGGAAGTATACTGCGGTATATTGCCCGCAAAAGCGGAAGACAGAAGATACGGTTTTTTCGATGCCTTTATGATACTTTCGGGCTATTGTGTTGCAACGTGGAGCTATACTCAGGGGGCGTATTTAACGGGGCTTGTGGGCTTTTGGCAACTGCTTGCGACGGCATTTTTCGGTGCTCTCTTGATGCTTTTGATATATCAGCTGCCCGTTATACTTTCGGCAAGGTTCGGCATAGATATATGGATATGGCTCAGAACGGTATTCGGCACAAAAGGCGTAAAAGTGCTTTCCGTAATTATTATAATTATAAACTTTCCGTGGTATGCGGTCTGCTGTGACTTGTTTGCGGGGTCGATGCAAAACCTTGCGGCACTGTTCGGCTGTGATCTTTCCGCATATAAACTCCCTCTTGAGCTTTTATGTGTGGGTGTGGGAAGTGTGATAGCACTCAGCGGTATAAGAGAAAAGGCATCGAGAGTACTCGTGCCTCTTCTTTTGCTTGTGGGCATCGCCGTTATATATGTGGGCTTTTCCACTGTGCCCGTACACGATATTATAAGTTATATCCCCGAAAATACGGCTTACACAAAAAGTACAGCCTATATACTTGCTTTGGAGGCGAATTTTGCTTTTGTCATAACACTTGTGGGCGGTATGGCAGGCATACCGAGATTGTGCAAAAGTGAAACGGGGGCGTACTACGCAGGTGTTCTCGGACAGGGAGTTTCGGGTTCTCTTTTTGTGGCAGTGGGAGCGGTAATGGCTATTGCCACAAAGGTCAAAACGGGCATAAGCTCGGTCGACCCTACTTTTATGCTCGCAAAGCTTGCCTCTCCTACGGTGGCGTTGTGTTCTCTTTTGCTTGTGGCGTTTGCAAATATAGGTACTCAAGCTGTGGGTTCTTATCTTTATGCCGTGACTCTCAAATCTACGTTCAAAAACGTAAGTTACCGTGTGCTCGTGCTTTGCCTGGGGATCTATGTGGCTCTTCTTTGTGTTTGGGGCGGCATAGTGGAATACTTCGGCAGTTTTCTGACCGTAA
>CAMOYW010000084.1 GCA_946630405.1 uncultured Clostridia bacterium
CAATCTTGAATTTCGCAATATAGACTCATCTACCGATGTACTTTCCTTTCCGCTGAATGAACCCGGGGTGCTTGAAAAATCGCCCGATGGTAAGGTTTATTTAGGTAATATTGTAATTAACAAGGAGCGTGCAACACAGCAGGCTCAAATGTACGGTCATTCCGAAGAAAGAGAAGTCGGCTTTTTGACGGCTCACAGTATGCTACATTTGCTCGGATACGACCATATGACGGAAAACGAAGAGAAGGAAATGTTTTCAAGACAAGAAGCGATACTTGAAAAAATGGGGCTTAAAAGATGAATGATAACGAATTATACGAATCGGCTTTAAAAGCAAGCGAGAATGCTTATGCACCATATTCACATTTTAGAGTAGGTGCAGCCGTTTTACTTGAAAACGGCGATATCGTTACGGGATGTAACATAGAAAACGCCTCCTACGGTGCTACAATGTGCGCGGAGCGTGTGGCTTTGTTCAAAACCGTATCGGAAGGTAAAAAGAACATAATAAAAATCGCGGTCGCATCTCCCGATACGCAAACTGCATATCCTTGCGGTATGTGTCTTCAAGTTATGTCGGAACTTTGCCCGAATGCGGATATTATTCTCGGTTCAAATGACGGAATTAAAAGCTACCGTTTAAGCGATTTGTTGCCGTTTGCTTTTTCGTTAGAGGAGAATTAAATGCAGGATAATTATAGATCGGGTTTTGTTTCGATAGTGGGAAGACCCAATGTCGGTAAATCTACGCTTATGAATTTACTCGTAGGCGAAAAGCTTTCCATCACCGCCGCAAGACCTCAAACCACAAGAAATAACATACATACCATACTTACAAACGAATACAGACAGATAGTCTTTGTTGACACTCCGGGTATGCACAAAAGCACCTCAAAACTCGGAGATTATATGTCAAAAAGCATTGAAGTATCTTTAAAAGATATCGATGTGGTGATTTATGTTGTGGAGCCGTATTCAAATATAAACGATTCCGATTTGGAAATAATCGAAAGACTTTCAAAAGTTGATGCAAAAAAGATACTTGTTATCAATAAAATAGACACTATTAGTAAAGATAAGCTTTTGGAAGTGATCTCCGCTTATTCGGGCAAGCTTGATTTTGATGATATAGTGCCTGTATCGGCTTTAAAGAATAAAAACAAAGAAGAGCTTTTAAAGGTTATAGAAAAACATCTTCCCGAAGGTCCCGCTTTTTATCCCGAAGATATGATCACGGACAGAACGGAGCGACAGATAGCCTCCGAGATAATAAGAGAAAAAGCTTTGTACCTTTTAAGGGATGAGATCCCTCACGGTATTGCGGTCGAGATCACTAAAATGAAGCAAAGAGAAAACTCAGACCTTACAGATGTAGAGGCTGTAATATATACCGAAAAGGATAGCCATAAGGGTATAATTATAGGTAAGGGCGGTAATATGCTCAAAAAAATAGGTTCTATGTCAAGATATGATATAGAAAGGCTTTTGGACAGCCGTGTCAATTTAAAGCTGTGGGTCAAAGTTAAGAAGGATTGGAGAGACAATGATTCTCTTTTGAAGAGCTTTGGCTACGATAAAAAGGAGCTTTAATGGATGTAAATAAAGTAAGAGGTATGGTTATCGGGGTCAGGCAATCGGGAGATGCCGATAAATTTGTGACCGTTCTTACAAGAAATAAAGGTAAGCTGACATTCTACGCTAAAGGTGCATTTAAGCCAAAGGGTAAACTTACTGCGGCTACGGAATTGTTTACTTGCGCAGAATTCGTATATTCATCCGCAAAGGGTTTGAATGTACTTCAAGGTGCCGATATTACCGAAAGTTTTTATGAACTTCGAGAGGACATCGAAAGCCTTGCCTATGCGGGTTACTTTTCGGAGCTTGCGGACAGCTTCACAGCATATAAGGTCAATGATGAAGTTATTCTTGTATTGCTCTATCTTTGCATTAAGGAGCTTTTAAGAAAAGTTTATAAATATAAACACATTCGTGCGGTATATGAAACGGGTTTGTTAAGGTTTTCGGGTTATATATCGGATTTTTCGAGTTGTGATGTATGCGGCAATGCTACCGAATACATCGGTATGGAGGGCGGATATTGCAAAGAACACAAACAGGTTCAAAGTATTTTCGTAAACAAGCCTGTATTGAAAGCGATAAAATATATATGCGAAAGTCCCGTTAAAAATATACTTTCGTTTTCACTTGATGAAAAATATTTGGATGAGCTTTGTGCTGTAAACGATGAATTTATAAAGGATATTATTCCTTATAAACTAAAAAGCAGAAAATTTTTAAAGGATATATGTAATGACTAAAGAAGAAGAAATATTAAAGTGTTCTGATGAAGTAATACACAAAGATATTGTGGAGATGGTGTGTTCGTCAATGGAGAGCAAAGAAAAATATATAGAGCTTTCCGCTTTATATAAACTCTTTGCAGACCCTACCAGAATACGTATACTTTGCGCTCTTCAAAAGCATGAAATGTGTGTGTGTGATATAGGCGTGCTTATGGGAGTTACCAAATCTGCCGTTTCGCACCAACTCAGACAGCTTAAGGCTGCCAATCTTGTGAAATTCAGAAGAGACGGACAGATAGTATATTATTCTTTGGCGGATGAGCATGTGAATGATATAATTAAAATAGGACTTGAACATTTAAACGAATAAAAAAGGGTGTAATAATTCACACCCGTTTAAAAATATGCGGATGGCGGGAGTTGAACCCGCACTCCGAAGAACCGGATTCTAAGTCCGGCGCGTCTGCCAATTCCGCCACATCCGCATAACATTGACAGTATACCACTCGTATAGTATAATTGTCAACATTTTATTGATTTTGAAAGGAAAATATTAATGGCTGTAAATATTAACGATATAAATTCAAGAAGGATATTCGGTATAATTTCTCACCCCGATGCAGGTAAAACGACCTTGACCGAGAAGCTTCTTTTACATGGGGGAGCGATACATCAAGCGGGTACTGTCAAGGCGAGAAAAGGTCGCTATGCAAAATCCGACTGGATGGAAATTGAAAAACAAAGAGGTATATCCGTTACATCTTCCGTAATGCAGTTTGAGTACAACGGAAAGACAGTTTCCATTATGGACACGCCGGGACACAACGACTTCGGTGAGGATACTTACCGTATACTTACATCCGTGGATTCTGCCGTAATGGTAATAGATGCCGCAAAGGGTGTGGAAGCACAAACCGAAAAACTCTTTAAAGTTTGTTCAATGAGAGGTATTCCCATATTCACATTTATCAACAAGCTTGACAGAGATGCCATGGAGCCTTTGAGTATACTTGAAGAACTTGAAAATGCTTTGGGTCTTCCTTCGGTTGCCGTTACATGGCCTATTGGCTCCGGAGCTTATTTTGAAGGCGTTTACGACAGACAGAAGAACCTTATACACCTGTATAAAGAAAAGAGAACGATAGAATTAAACGAGGACGGAGTCTTCGACAAGCAGCTTGACGACATACTTTTCGGAGAAAATCTTCAAGCGTTGAGAGACGATATGGAGCTTCTTGACGGTGCGGGAAATGAATTTGACGAAGCGTTAATAGCAAAAGGTAAGCTTTCGCCGGTATTTTTCGGAACAGCTCTCGGCGATTTCGGAGTGACTGAATTTTTGGAGCATTTCCTTGATATGTCGCCCGCTCCCGGGTCAAGAAAAACCGTCGACGGAGAAGTTCAACCCACCGATCCGTTTTTCTCGGGTTTTATATTTAAAATACAGGCAAATATGAACCCCGCACACCGTGACAGACTTGCCTTTTTGAGGATATGCTCGGGCGAATTTGAAAGAGGTATGACGGTAACGCTTTCAAGGACGGGTAAACAGTTTAAATTAAATCAGTCCACACAGCTTATGGCGAACGAAAGGGAGACCGTAGACAGAGCCATAGCCGGTGATGTTATAGGTATATATGATACGGGTAATTATCAAATAGGCGATACGCTCACAACAAGCAATAAAAAGCTGTTTTTTGAACCGCTCCCCACTTTCCCTCCCGAACTTTTTATGAGGGTAAGACCCGTAGATACCATGAGAGCAAAGCATTTCCAAAAGGGAGTTGCACAGCTTGCGCAAGAAGGTGCCATACAGGTATATACCAATAAATATAACGATGTGGTGCTCGGAGCGGTTGGACAACTACAGTTTGAGGTGTTTGAATACAGACTGATGAATGAGTATAATTGTTCTATCAGAATGGAAGAAATGAACTTCTCCGTTGCACGTTGGGTGAAGGGAAAGAGCGCAGAGGAGCTTGAAAAGTATGAAAGTTCACGCTGTTCTCTCGTATTCGATCACTTTGAACGCCCTATATTGCTTTTCACAAATAATTATACGCTTAACTCCTTTATGGAAAAAAATCAGGACATAGAGCTTCTTGAAGCGTTAAAGGTAGACGATAATTGGGAGGCGTGACCCTTTATTTGACATTACAACCTTAAAAGTGTATAATTATTGTACACTTGATTTGGAGGTGGAATTTTGTATTCCGTTACTTTAGAAGAAATTGCAAATGAATTCGATCTTAAAAATCTCACGGAGGATATTGATTTATCCGAGATAGAAATAGATATTCCACAGGTCAACAGACCTGCTTTACAGCTTGCGGGCTTTTTCGACTATTTTGATTCCGAAAGAATACAGCTTATGGGTATAGTTGAATATACTTATCTTTGTAAGCTTACACCCGAATTCAGACAGGAAACTCTTGAAAGATTGTTCCAATATAAAATGCCCTGTGTCATACTTGCAAGAGGGCTTGAACCTCATCCCGAAATGATGTTCTATGCAAAAGAGCAGGGTACTCCCATTTTGCAGACCGATGAGACCACATCGGAATTTATGGGTGAGCTTTTAAAATGGCTTAAAGTAAAACTTGCCGAAAGGACGACCATTCACGGCGTACTTGTGGATATTTACGGCGAGGGCGTGCTTATAATGGGCGAAAGCGGTATAGGAAAAAGCGAGGCTGCACTTGAACTTGTAAAAAGAGGTCACAGACTTGTGGCGGACGATGCCGTTGAGATCAAAAAAGTATCTCATTCCACTCTTGTGGGAAGCTGCCCCGAGCTTATACGTTACTTCATAGAGGTAAGAGGTATAGGTATTATCAACGTAAAGCAAATGTTCGGTGTGCAGTCCGTAAAAGATACTCAGGAGATTGACCTTATAATCAAGCTTGAATATTGGGAAAAGGGTAAGGAGTACGACAGACTCGGTCTTAAAGAGAATTACATGGATATTCTCGGAAATAAAGTCGTATGTCATGCTATTCCCGTTAGACCCGGCAGAAATATAGCGATTATTTGCGAAAGTGCCGCAGTCAACAGAAGAGAAAAGAAGATGGGCTATAATGCGGCTCAGGCTTTGAATGATGCAATAATGAACAGCTCTGTTTGATAGGAGACGGTTATGTATTATCTTGGTATAGATTTTGGCGGTACTAATATTACCGCAGGTATCGTTTCGGAGGAAGGAAAGCTTCTTGTAAAACATTCTACTCCTACCATAAACGGTAGACCGTACAGCGATATAATTGACGATATGGCGGAACTTTGCAGAAAGTGTATTGAGGACAGCGGATGTGCTTCAAACGAAATTGCATCCGT
>CAMOYW010000085.1 GCA_946630405.1 uncultured Clostridia bacterium
ATATATGCTCCAACAGATACATCAAATTTTAGATTTTCAAAAGTAATTCCCATTGTCTGTAATCGGGCATTATTCTTTTTATATCGGCATAAAATGCCCTGCTGTGGTCCCGGTGTATGAAATGGGTGTACTCATGTATCATCACATACAAAAGGCAGCCTTTCGGGTACATTGCAAGCCTTGAATTTATCGAGATCGAGCCTGTTTTTACGGAGCAGCTCCCCCATCTTGAAGTCATGGTCTTTATCCTGAGTTTTGGGAGAGATGTATAATTCTTGTAATATGGGTACAGCTTTTTCAAATAAAAGCCTGCAAGGTCTTTTGTCAGCTCGGTGTAAAGGACGGTTTTAAGCTCCTCCGTGCTTTTATCTCCTCTGAACATTATCGCCTCGTCTTCTCTCAGGTCGATATAGGCAGATGTATAGCCGAGCTTTCTCGCTTCATCCGCGTTTACCTCACTTAAAGGTATTTCTTTCCCCCACACAAGTATAACGCTTTTTTCTTCGAGTTCTTTTTCCTTTGCGGCTCTTTTTTGTGCCTTTAAAACGGCTCTTTCTATAAAATCGGCGTTTAAACGCAAAAAGCCGTCTATCCTTTCCGGGGATACACGGTTGTTTGCGGAAACGGATATCTTACCCGTTTTGTCTATGCGAAGATTGATGTTTTTCACCCGTTTTCGGGTAAGCTCGTATTCGTATGTTTTGTTGTTTATAGTGATATATTTTTTCAAAGCGTCACCGTTTCGCCGAGCCTTAATGAAGGATAAGCGTTAAGATCGAGGTCTGCGATGTTTCCGTTTATGTACTCGTAGTATGCCGCAGAACCTATCATGGCGGCGTTGTCGGTGCAAAGCACGGGCTCGGGTACACAAAGCTCTATACCGTTTTCTTCACAGGCTCTGCTTATTTCGGCTCGAAGATGCTTGTTTGCGGTCACACCGCCCGCCAGGGCCAGCGTGGTCTGACCTTTGTCTTTACAGCCTCTTATCGCCCTTTCGCAAAGCACGTCCGTTACCGCCTTTTGGAAGCTTGCGGCAACATCGGCACGGTTTATCTCCTCGCCCTTCATTTGAGCCTTGTTAAGGTAGTTTAGTACCGCTGATTTAAGTCCGCTGAAGCTGAAATCATAGCTTCCCTCTTCAAGGGTGGCTCTCGGGAAGGAAATGGCATCGGGGTCGCCTTCACAGGATAGTTTATCTATCCCGGGACCTCCGGGGTAGGGTATACCTATTACTCTTGCCACTTTGTCAAAGGCTTCTCCCGCAGCATCATCTCTTGTTTTGCCGAGTATTTCCATATCTCGGTAGCCCGTTATATTTACAAGGTGAGTGTGTCCGCCGCTTACGACAAGACACATAAAGGGAGGCTCCCAAGCCTTGTTTTGTATGTAATTGGCGGCAATATGCCCTTCTATGTGATGTACGGGGATAAGCGGCTTGTTTAGGGCGTAGGCGAACGCTTTTGCCCATGAAAGTCCCACAAGCAGTGCGCCCACAAGCCCCGGACCGTAGGTCACAGCCACCGCATCTATATCTTTTTTTGATATATTTGCGTTTTTGAGAGCTTCGTCAACCACTCTGTCTATTGCCTTTATGTGCTGACGGGAGGCTATTTCGGGAACAACTCCGCCGTATTCTTTGTGTATGGCTATTTGAGATGAAATGACGCTTGAAAGCACCTCTCTGCCGTTTTCCACAACGGCTGCGGCAGTTTCGTCGCAGGAGCTTTCAATGGCAAGTATTCTGACCGACATAATCAATCCTCTTCAAAAAGCAGTGTCGTCTTTTTTCTGTCCTTACCTACTACGGTATCGGGGAAGATCGACCTTGCGTTATCTATAAATTCATCGGGGTAGGGCATGGCAGGCGAAAAGTGCGTGAGCCAAAGTTTTTTAACGTTTCCGTTTTTGGCTATCGTTGCCGCTTCGGAAAAGAGCATGTGCTTGTATTCCTTTGCTTTGTGCAGCTTTTCGTTGTCGCCGTACATTCCCTCGCATATAAACAGATCCGACTCTTTAACGAATTCGGGAAGTTCGGGCGTGGGTCTTGTGTCCGTGCAGTAGCTGACCCTGATACCTTTACGGCTTTCGCCGAGCACCATATCGGGAGTATAGAGCTTTCCTTTAAATTCGACGCTTTCCCCTCTTTGGAGCACGCCCCAAAACTGTCTGGGCAGGTCGAGAGCTTCCGCTCTTTGTACATCAAAGCGACCCGCTCTGTTCACATCCACACGGTAGGCGTAGCAGGGGATCCTGTGGTTTACCTTTAAGGAAGAAACGTTGAATTTTCCGACGCTTACTCCCTCGCCCTCGTCAAGCTCTTTTACTATGACTTCAAATGGAAGTTCGGGGCATATACAGCTCAGCCCTTTGTATACATCCGCAAGCCCTTTAGGGCCCGCAAGTACCACGGGCTCGGTGCGCTGCGAATTGCCGAGCGTGAGTAAAAGCCCAGGTAAGCCCGAAATATGGTCTGCATGAAAGTGGGTAAAGCATATAAGGTCTATGTTTTTAAAGCCCCAGTTTGTCTGTTTCATGGTGACCTGCGTACATTCTCCGCAGTCTATCACCATTATTCTTCCTTCAAGTCTAAGCATAAGGCTTGTAAGGAAGCGGTTCGGCAGGGGGAGCATACCTCCCGTGCCTACCAAAGTCACATCAAGCATATTACTTGTCCTTTTCTACGTTCACGCCGGAGCTGCCGTATATTTCGCTCTTCTTAACGGGTATACGCACGCTCTTTGCACCGCTTGAACCGAATTCAACAATAACTCTCTCGTCGTTTACATCTACTGCCGTGCCGTAAAATCCCGAGCTTGTCATTACTTCGTCGCCGGGCTTGATAGAGTCTTGAAGCTCCGTGAGCTGCTTGTTTCTCTTTCTTTGGGGTGCTATCACAAGGAAGTAGAATGCACCTACGATAACGAGAAGATATATTATCATTCCCACCGTGCCGAAAGTTCCGGGCTGTGCCTGCTGAGTTTCGCTTGCGGCGGGTGCGCTTGCGGCTGCCGTTGCCTGTACGTTGTTTTTTTCTGTTTTGCCTGTGTCGGAAGTCACGAATGTGACATCTTCGAGCATAAAGTATGAACCCTTCATTTGATTACCTCGTATAGTTTTTTGTAAAGCTCCCATCTTTTATCTTCTACTGTGGGAAATTCGCTTCTGAATTTTTTTGTGTCGTTTTTTATATCCGATATGATAAGCCCTTCTTCGTCGGTAAGCTCAGTCAATACTCTGCCTTTGGGGTCTATCACGGTGCTTTCGCCGTGGTAAAGTATGTTCCCCGACTCCCCCGTTGCATTTACGGCTATGATGTAGAGCTGATTTTCTATGGCTCTTGCTTTGAGAAGAGCAAGCCGCTCTTCCGCTCTTTGCTTTGGCCAGCAAGAGGGTACTATGATTGCATCCGCAAATTTTGAAAGACAGGAAAAGCCTTCGGGAAAGCGCAGGTCGTAGCATATCTGTATGCCGAGCCGAAAATCACTGCATACAAAGGTGCTTAGTTTATCTCCTTTGTGGAAGTACTTGTCTTCACCCGAATAGCTGAAAGGATGGAGCTTATCGTAGCTTGCGATAAGCTCGCCCGTGGGAGATACCGCCTCATATCGGTTATATGCCTTATCGCCGCAGGCAACGGTTCTGCCGTAGCCTATGGTGATATTGTTTACGGCGGCAAGCTCGGACATGATAATTTTGGTATAGTCGTCCTTTTCTGCTGTCGCTTTTATATTCATTGAGAAGCCCGTAAAGCTCATTTCGGGGAAAAGGATGATATCACAGCCCTTTGCCTTTGAAATATATTCTTTGGCAATGGCGATGGCTTTTTCCTTTTCCTCGAACGGTATACGGTACTGGCAAAGTGCCGTTCTCATTTATTGAGCCAGTCAAACCAGCGTGCGGTTTTGTTGTCGATCTCTTCTTTAAGTTCTGCCATAAAGTTCTCAAATGTGTAGGAGCCGAGATCTTCTGCCTTACATCTTACGGAAAGGGTCTTTTCTTCCGCTTCTTTTTCGCCTACTATTACGATATAAGGAAGTCTTTCGTTTCTTGCTTCTCTTATCTTGTAGCCGATCTTCTCCGCTCTGTGGTCTGTCTCTACTCTGATACCCTCTGCCTTGAATTTGGCTTCAAGCTCGTTTGCGTAATCCGCATATTTGTCGGATATGGGAAGTATCTTCACCTGAGTGGGCGCAAGCCATGTGGGGAAGTGACCCGCAAATTTTTCTATCATAAGTGCAAGAGTTCTTTCATAGCAGCCTATGGAAGTTCTGTGGATGATGTAGGGGCGTTTCTTTTGTCCGTCCTTATCCACATAGTACATGTCAAACTGTTCGGAAAGCATTTGATCTATCTGTATGGTGATGAGCGTATCTTCCTTTCCGAATACGTTCTTTACCTGTATATCGAGCTTGGGACCGTAGAATGCGGCTTCTCCGACACCTATATTGTACTTGACTCCGAGATGGTCGAGTATCTTTTTCATTGCGCCCTGAGCTTCATCCCACTGCTCTTCCGTGCCTATATACTTTTCTTTGTTGTCGGGATCCCACTGACTGAAGCGGTAGCTTACATCGTCGATAAGACCCGTAATCTTAAGCATGTAGTTTGCAAGCTCAAGACAACCCTTGAACTCTTCTTCGAGCTGATCGGGGCGAAGGATAAGATGAGCCTCGCTTATGGTGAACTGACGAACTCTGATAAGTCCGTGCATTTCTCCCGATGCTTCATTTCTGAACAGTGTGGATGTTTCGTTGTATCTGCAAGGAAGTTCCTTGTAGCTGTGCTGTTCTGCGTTGTATACCATATATTGGAAGGGGCATGTCATGGGGCGAAGTGCGTAGACCTCACTGTCTTTTTCTTCGTCGCCGAGTACGAACATACCTTCCTTGTAGTGATCCCAGTGTCCCGAGATCTTGTAGAGGTCGCTCTTTGCCATAAAGGGGGTTTTGGTGAGCATGTAGCCTCTTCTGTATTCCTCATCTTCTACAAAACGCTGAAGTGTCTGTACTATCTTAGCACCCTTGGGCATAAGCAGAGGAAGACCCTGACCTATAACATCGGTGGTGGTGAAGAGGTGCATCTCTCTGCCGAGCTTGTTGTGATCGCGCTTTTTGGCTTCTTCTCTTTGTGTGAGATATTCTTCAAGGTCACTTGCCTTTGTGAATGCGGTAGCATAGATACGCGCGAGCATCTTGTTTTTCTCGTTTCCTCTCCAGTAAGCACCCGAAGAACCTGCCTCGTTTGTTATCTTGAAGGCTTTAATGTATTTTGTGCTCATAAGGTGAGGGCCCGCACAAAGGTCTGTGAAGTCGCCCTGCTTGTAGAAGCTGATAACGGCATCTTCGGGGAGATCGTTTATAAGCTCTACCTTATAGGGCTCGCCTGCCTCTTCCATAAGCTTTAATGCTTCGGCACGGGGCAGCTCAAAACGCTCTATGGGAAGATTTTCCTTGACTATCTTCTTCATTTCCTTTTCGATTGCGGCAAACTCTTCCGCAGTAAAGGGTTCTCTGTCAAAATCGTAGTAAAATCCTTCGTCCGTTGCGGGTCCTATTGCAAGCTTTGCTTCGGGGAAAAGTCTCTTTACAGCCTGTGCCATGATATGGCTT
>CAMOYW010000086.1 GCA_946630405.1 uncultured Clostridia bacterium
CCCCCTCACGGATGACCTCAAACATAGCCCTGTCTTTAAATGCCTTGACCGCAACGGGCGGCAGTGGCTTGTCTTTCAGCTCGTCAAAGCCTTCGATCCCCGCAAGCAAAAAGCAGACAGTCAGATCCGTAAATCCATTGACCCTGTATATATCCCTGTCTTTAAGCGAAAGCTTTTCCTTAAGGTACTCAAAAGCCGAATTTGAAATATCGTCCTCCACTTCAAGCCTTACGGGGTCGCCCCATTTCCTGTGCTTGATACTTTCTTCTATTTCTTCAAGCAGGTCGTGGCTGTCATCTTCCTCTATTTCAAGGTCCGAATTTCTCGTTATCCTGAATTCTGCCGTACTTTTGACCTTATAGCCTTCAAAAAGTTTATTTATGTTGTCCTTTATAATGTCATCTATCAGCACAAATTCGGTACCCTCACCCGGAAGCTTTAAAAGGCGTTTTATTCCCGACGGCACCTGTACGACCGCAAAATTATCCTCATTAAGGCTTACGATTATGTTGACAGATTTATTTGCAAGAAACGGAAAAGGTCTGCTTGAATCTATCGCCATAGGCGTAAGCACGGGGAAAAGATAATTGTTAAAAAAATGCTTTACATATTCCTTTTGCTCACCCGTAAGCGACGAGGTTTTTTTCGTCAGTATGCCCTTTTTGTTTACGGAAGGCAAAAGCGAGCGGATAAGGCAGCTGTACTGCTTTTGCATCATCTCGTGAGCACGTTCCGAAATCATGCAAAGCTGCTCTTCGGGAGTAAGCCCCGCTATATCCTTTTTTGTCCTGCCCGCATAGGTCTGCTCCATAAGTCCCGCTACCCTGACCATAAAAAATTCGTCAAGATTAGAAGCACTTATGGCAAGAAATTTGAATCTTTCAAGCAGAGGATTGGTCTTATCAAACGCCTCTTCAAGCACCCTTTCGTTAAATTCAAGCCAGCTAAGCTCTCTGTTTATGTATAATGAATTACCCTTCATCCGATCACCACCTACTCCAAAAGACTCTTTTTCTTAAGCACAGCCTCTACTCCGAAAACTTCGGTAAAAAACTCCTTTTTAGTGTTAAAGCTCCATTTTTCAAGCTCTATTTCCTTATAGGTATTTAACGTAATAACAAGCAAATCGTCTTTAAGGGAAACGGACACGCTTTCATGCTTTTGTACATGACTGCAATTGACAGCCACCGCAAGCCTTAAAATAGCGCAAAGCTTTGACACAAGTATCCTGTCCTCCAAAGAAAGCCTGTCGTAGCAGGCATAAGTCTTGTCGGGAAGAACGGAGCTGTGAAAAAGCGAGCACACGGCAAGCAAATTCTGCTCCTTATCGCTCACACCCACAAGATCGAGTCCGGAAATGATATTGTAGGAATGTTCATAATGCGATTTCGGATTTATAAATTTACCTATATTATGCAGCCGCACAAGCATACGGAGCAAGAACCGTTCTCTTTTGCCCATACCGTGTACACGCTTTATTTTATCGTATATCAAAAGGGCACATTCTTCAATACGCCTTAAATGGTCTTCATCCAGTTCAAAACGCTTTGCCTGCAAAAGAGCCGCCGCAAGCGCACTTTTTTCATACTCGGAACGAAGGGAGGAATATATCTGCGGTTGCAGCATATTCCAAAGCATTGCATCTCCCGCGGTAAGATCCAGTGCATAGATCCTGTCGGAGCCCGTATATTTGAGTATCCTGTTGTAAATAAGAAGAGAAGGCAAAAGCATTTCCTGCTTATCTATGCTTATCCTGTTTTTTTCGTAAAGTTCGGACGGAGAACTCGATTTTATCTTGCGATAAACGGAAACAAAACTTGACCTGTCTATTTCAAATATACCGCCCTTAGCCTGCGAGCCGCAAAGCTCCGCAATTGTATTCACATCGTACCCCGTCAAGATCACATTTTCGATCTTTTCGGGCAGAGAACGAACTATGGTATCAAGAAATTGCTTCATATATTCCCGAACGACCACAAAGTATTTATCCGTCCCGACCTCGTCAAACATTTCGCTCAAACGGAGTCCGCCTATCTTTATGGACTGCATGTAGCATATACTCGACTTGTCAATGTGGGATATGGTGATATTTCCCGAACCTATGTGTACAGCCACGGCAGAACGTGTTATCTCCTCGGGCAGAATACCGAACATAAGGGTATTGATGTAGCTTTTCTCCTCGCTCTCGTCGGCAACATACACATCAAGCCCTGTTTTGACCTTTATCCTGTTGATAAAGTACTCCATATTCGACGCTTCACGCACTGCGGTGGTGGCAACGGTAGCTATTTCCACCTTTCCGAACTGCTCGGCACATTCGACATAGCCGTTTATTATTTCCGCCGTCTGTGCGATGCTTTGAGGCGATATTTTTCCCGAATGAAAAGTATCCTTACCGAGACTTAAAGGATATGTCATATACTCAAGCGGTTTAACAGTATCCTTGTATTTTTGTGCCGCTTTAAACCTGAGCTCACCGGATGCAAGCTCTATAACAGCCGCAACCTTATTTGCCACACAAACACCCCCTATACGACCGCAAGTTTATTCCCGCCCACGGTCGCCACTTCAAAAATACTATCTTATGGGAAACACCGACCGATCAATGAAAACACGGTATTACCCTTCTTTATAAAAAGCTGTCTTTCAATCTCCGAAGCTTACTCCTATGCTTCTTGCACACTGTATCACTTCATTATTGAGAGGTACGGTCTTAAGCTTGCCCGCAACCTGAGAAAGCGGAACGGGTACAACTTCATTTCCGCTCAATCCAACCATATAGCCAAACTGTTCGTTGCGTATAAGCTCGGCAGCCTTTGCTCCGAGCCTTGTGGAAAGCACTCTGTCATACGGTGAAGGGCTTCCGCCTCGCTGTATATGTCCGGGGACTGCGACCCTCGTTTCATGCCCCGTTGCCTTTTCGATCTCTTCTGCCACGGAATAAGCGATGGAATGTTTCATCTCGGCTCTTCTTGCCTTGAAATCCTTTTTGCTGAGCTTGCTTTCTTCAAGAGAAACCGCACCCTCGGCAACGGCTATTATCGAGAACAGCTTGCCCTCTTTCGTTCTGGCATCGATAACATCCGTTATTTTCTTTATTGAATAAGGTATCTCGGGAATAAGCACAACGTCCGCTCCACCCGCAACACCTGCATACAATGTAAGCCAACCCGCCTTATGTCCCATTATTTCGACCACAAATATTCTGCCGTGTGATGTGGCAGTGGTATGCAGCCTGTCAATAACGTCGGTAGCCACCTCCAATGCGGAGTAAAAGCCAAAGGTCATATCCGTACCCCACAGATCGTTATCTATGGTCTTCGGAAGGGTTATAATATTTAGTCCCTCTTCACTTAAAAGGTTAGCTGTTTTGTGAGTGCCGTTTCCTCCGAGTATTATAAGGCAATCAAGCCCGATGTCCTTATAGGTCTCTTTCATCGCCTTGACCTTATCCACGCCGTCATCGCCCACAACATTCATTTCTTTAAAGGGCTGTCTTGACGTTCCGAGTATAGTGCCGCCCATTGTAAGTATACCCGAAAAGTCGCTTTTCTTCATGGCATCGTAATCGCCCTCAATAAGACCTCTGTATCCGTCCCTTATGCCGTAAAGCTTAACATCCTTGCCGAAGCTGTCATAAAGTGCCTTCGCAACTCCTCTTATAGCGGGATTTAACCCCTGACAATCTCCGCCGCTTGTAAGTAAACCTATCTTTTTCATACGCTTCTCCTTTCATATAAACGATTATAAATGTAAAATAATTATACCACGATTATAAGTAAAATACAATGATTTTTTTAGTTCAAAAAATAAGAAATAAATATACTTTTCCTATTGACAAACTATGAAATAGGGAGTATAATACGAACCATCAAAGGGAAAACAAAACCCCAAACTAATGCGACAAAGGAGGAATACATAAAATGAAATACATAAACTACAAAGGACAATTCCGAATGTGTCGCTGTTGTCCCAAGTAACAAAACACTATAAACATAAAGCAACATAAATCAATAAACATTAATTACGAAATAAAGGAGATAAATAAAATGAGCAAGAAATTATCAAGAGCAGAAAGAAACCTTAAATTTGAAACACTTCAGTTACATGTAGGTCAGGAAAATCCCGATCCCGTTACCGACTCCAGAGCGGTACCCATTTACCAGACATCATCCTTCGTATTCCGCAACTCCGAACATGCGGCAGCCCGCTTCGGACTTGCAGATGCAGGTAACATCTACGGCAGACTTACAAACCCCACACAGGATATATTTGAAAAAAGAATTGCAGCCCTTGAAGGCGGTGTTGCGGCTCTTGCGGTAGCATCGGGCGCTGCGGCAATAAACTACACCATACAAAACCTTGCACAGGCAGGCGACCACATAGTAGCTGCAAAGAACATTTACGGCGGCACATACAACTTGCTTGCACACACGCTTCCTCAGTACGGTATAGAGACAACATTTGTAGATCCTTTCAACTACGATGAGATAAAATCCGCTATAAAGGACAACACCAAGGCAGTATTTATCGAAACACTCGGCAATCCCAACTCCGATGTTGTAGACATCGAGGCAGTAGCCAAGATAGCTCACGATAACAAGATACCTCTTGTGATCGACAACACTTTCGCAACTCCCTATCTGGTACGCCCCATTGAGTACGGTGCAGATATTGTCGTACATTCCGCAACGAAGTTTATCGGCGGTCACGGCACAACTATCGGCGGTGTGATAGTAGACAGCGGTAAATTCGACTGGGAAGCATCGGGCAAATTTGCAAGCCTTACAGAACCCAATCCCAGCTATCACGGTATCAGCTTTACAAAGGCTGTAGGCGCTGCGGCATTCGTTACCAAAATACGTGCCATACTTTTAAGAGATACAGGTGCGACAATATCTCCCATACATTCCTTCATCTTCCTTCAAGGACTTGAAACTCTTTCACTCAGAGTGGAAAGACATGTTGAAAATGCCCTTAAGGTGGTTGACTACCTTTCAAAGCATCCACTTGTAGAAAAGGTAAATCACCCTTCCGTAACGGAAGATGCAAGCCAGCAGGCACTTTACAAGAAATACTTCCCCAACGGCGGCGGTTCAATATTCACATTTGAGATAAAAGGTGACGCTCAAAAGGCAAAAGACTTTATCGACAACCTTGAGATATTCTCCTTGCTTGCAAATGTAGCGGACGTTAAGTCACTTGTGATACATCCCGCTTCCACCACTCACTCACAGCTTAGCGAGGAAGAACTTCTTGACCAGGGTATCAAACCCAACACTATCAGACTTTCAATAGGAACAGAAAACATTGACGATATAATTCAAGATCTTGACGAGGCATTCAAGGCAATACAGTAAATCGACCTACCCCGCCAACGCTTGGCGGGGTGTTTATATATATGATCGGAGGACAGAAAAATGGCAAAAATAGCACAATCATTAACAGAATTGATAGGCAATACACCGCTTGTACAGCTCAACAGATACGCAAAAAACAGAGACCTTAAGGCAAATATCATAGCTAAGGTAGAATACTTCAACCCCCTCTCTTCCGTAAAGGACAG
>CAMOYW010000087.1 GCA_946630405.1 uncultured Clostridia bacterium
CAATCGACCATGCACAACGGGCGGACACGCGGGTCCGCCCCTACGGTATTCATTTACCGAGTAAGACGTGTTTACTTAAACTCATCCAAAAAACTATGCTTTTCTTCCCCTTTGTGCCAGCCTATCACCGTGGCGAGGTTTATGTTGTGGACACTTTGGAAAATGTTTTCCTCTATAAGGGGGCTTTCTTCCCGAAATTTTTTGATAAGTTCCTTCATTTGCTCACGCTTTGAGCCGGAGCCTCCTCCGCATGTGGCACAGTGTTCCGTAAAGCGGCAGGCACATTGTATGAAGCTCAATTTGTTGTAGTCACGCCAAGCCTTTATATTTTCTTCCTTGACCATGTACAAGGGGCGTATAAGCTCCATTTCTTCAAAGTTTTGGCTTTTCAGGCGGGGGAGCATGGTCTCGACCTTTCCGCTGTACAGCATGCCCATAAGTACGGTCTCTATCATATCGTCAAAATGGTGACCGAGGGCTATTTTGTTGCATCCGAGCTTTTTCGCCTCGGAGTAGAGGTAGCCTCTCCTCATCCTTGCGCAAAGGTAGCAGGGGTTTTTGTCTATCTCCGCCACCGTGTCGAATATCTCACTTTTGAAAACAGTAAGAGGGATCCCTAAAAGCTTTGCATTATCCTGTATTATCTGCCAATTGTCGGCGTTGTAGCCGGGGTTCATGCACAAAAATACCAGCTCAAAGGGAAATTTACCGTGTTTTTGTATTTCCTGCATTAGCTTTGCAAGCAGCATGGAATCCTTGCCGCCCGAAATGCACACGGCTATTTTGTCTCCAGGGGCAAGCAGGTCGTATATCTGTATCGCTTTTGTAAAGCGGCACCATATCTTTTTGCGGAATTTTTTGATGATACTTCTTTCTATGTCGGCGGTGCGTTTTGCAAGCTCCTCGCTCTTTAGCGATTCCGCAAGGTGAAGTCTCACATAGGAGCGCCATCCGCCCTCTATATTGTAAGCCTCAAAGCCTTGCCTTTCAAGATCCTCAACAACGGGTATGCTGTTGTTTCCCGTGTGGCAAAGCACATATACGGGCTTGTCTTTCGGTATTTTGTCTGTCTCCCCGTAGGGTAGGTTTACGGCATTTTTATACGTACCGCACCTGTATTCTTCGGGCTTTCTTATATCTATTATGGTTATTTTATCCTGATCGAGCCTGTTCAGCTCTTCTATGGTAATATTCTTCATCATTTTCCTCCCGCCGTTATAGTATAGTAAGAATGTGGATTTGTCAATGCTTTTTCTCTTTGTCGGTAATGTATAAATTGAGCATGATAAAATTGTAAATAATTACAAGTATAAAATATTTGTTATAAGATGTAGTATTCTTAACAAAGTATTATAATAACTCTAATAATTCTAATAATTCTCTAATTTATGCAACTTTTTCTCTAATCAAATTTTAATCTTCCGTCATTTAGCACAAATTTATTGCTTTTAAATGTATCTGAAAAGCCTTAAAATATAAGAAATACACAGATATATCGTTAAATAAATATTAACATAATTAAAATTGTGCTTTTTTGCCTATAAAACCGTGTAAAAATTGCACAAAAGATAATTCTGCTGTACATTTTGTCTAATTCAAAAATCAAATATGGTAAAGTTGCTCAATTTAAAAGGATATAATTTAGAAATTATTGCCGTATATTTTAAAACGGCAATTTAGTAATATGTCAACAGTTCGGAACGGATGCAAAGGCAAGGCAACCAAACCGAAAGAGAACGATTATTAAGAAGGAAAAACCGAAAGGGGTCAAACACAAAATGAAAGCACTCGGAAGATTAACTGCAAGTGTACTCACGGTAGCACTCACAGGTGCTATGCTTGCAACAAGTGTATTTGCAAGCACAACAAAGAGCTGGAACTTCAAGGATTCAAGTTTCAAGAGCCTCGGAACACTCACATCAAACAAGACGATCGACAGCCTGGGTCTTTACGCCAACAGCTCCAAGACAATGAGCGTCGTATCAGACAGCCAGACACTCTCGGGCACAAGCTACACCTACGCACTTAACTTAGGCGGAGCGGGCAAGGTAGATTCATCCGACAGATACCGTGCCGTACAGGTCCCCGTTACCAAGAACGGAACAAACGTACTTAAGATAACAATGCGTTCCACGGGTTCAAGCTCTAGAAGCCTTATAATCGGTAACGCATCGGGCGGAAAGTTCACTACCCTTACCGCAGGCACATCCATAAGCACACAGACATATACCTACACTGGTAATAACTCGGTGGTATATCTCTATTCTTCAAACAGTGCTATCAACATTTATAAAATACAGGTAGATTCATCCGACAGCTCAAGTTCATCTTCAAGCAGCTCAAGCTCAAGCAGCTCATCTTCAAGCTCAAGCTCAAGTTCTTCAAGTTCTTCAAGTTCTTCAAGCTCATCTGCTGCTTCGGGCACGATCACCGTTGACGGCAGCGGAAGCTACACCACACTTGCGGCAGCTTATGCAAAGGCAAGCAGCGGCTCTACCATAACACTCGGAAGCGGTACTTTCTATGAGACAGCTACCACAAAGGTAACAAAGAAAGTTACCATAAAGGGCGCAGGCTCGGGTAAGACCGTACTTAACTACTCCAAGATGAGCACAAGCGACTCCGCAAGAGGTATACAGGTATCGGGAAGCGGTGTTACCATCTCAGACCTTGCTGTTACAAAGGCAGGCGATAACGGTATCTACATCAGCGGCGACAGCACTACCGTACAGAATGTAAACATCTCCTATTGCCAGGATACGGGTCTCCAGATATCAAACGGCGGCTCAAACAGCTACATTTACAACGTAACATCCAACAACAACTATGACGATAAGACAAGCGGTGAGAATGCGGACGGTTTTGCCGTTAAGCTCGATGTAGGCAGCGGCAACGTGCTTAAATACTGCTATGCCAACTACAACTCCGACGATGGTTTCGACTTCTACAGAGCAGGCTATCCCGTTAAGCTTTACAACTGTGAAGCCAACTATGCGGGCGTAGACGAAGGTAACGGTAACGGCTTCAAGATCGGCGGCGACTATTCCGCAGACAACCACTACCTTGAAAGCTGCTCCGCAAAGGGCAACAAGCTTCGCGGCTACGACCAGAACAACAACACGGGCGCTCTTACACTTGTAAGCTGCACGGGTACAAACAACTACATCAACTTCTACATTACGATATCTTCAAGCTACAGCTGCGGAACACACACATTAAAGAATTGTGTATCTTCGGGCGGTACTTCCAAAGACGTTATCAAGAACGCAAACTGCTCAGGCTGTACATTCAACACCTGATAAAACACTATAAACCCCTTATTGGTGGTGTGAAAAGCAAATTTTCACACCACCTTGTTATATATTAAAAATCCCCTGCATAACAGGATTAGGTCGTGCAGGGGAAATCGTTTATTACTCGTCTTTAAGTCCCGATATCTCTTTAAATTCTTCAACGGTCATATTTGCTTGTTCCGCCGCCTGAGAAACGGATAAGAGTTTTTTCTTTACAAGGTCTAAAAGTGTAAAAAGAATACCTTCTTCTCTTGCAAATTGTTTTTCATTGTTTACATACAGATCAAATTGTCTATCAATATCGGAAAAAGCTAACATAATTCCTGATACCTCCTTTTCACGAGATCTCAAATATTCTGCCAACACATTTTCGTTTTCACAAATTTTAATGGTTTCACTCACTGCTTTTGCGTTTCTGCCGTACATTTTTACCTGTTCATTGTATACTTTTGTAAAGCGGACGTATTGCTGGATTATATCGTCGTTTTTGCCGTCGGTAATTACTTTTACATGCACATCTATAACGGAGTTTTCACCGTCCATAAACAGTTTAGACAAAGAAAGTTCTTTGGGAATGTTGTTTTTATCGTCTCCCGAATATATTAAATATAATTCGGGTTTGGGAAATTTAACTTTTCTTGAACCGTACAGAGATTGTTCCGTATCTTCAAAATAATCGTAATAAGTTTCCGCAAGGTATATGAACATACGCATAACGATATTTTCAGACCAGGAAGATTGTTGCTCTATAAGCATGATCAGCTTGTTTCCGACCATAAAACCCACATCATTGTAAAGTGTAGCCATGATAACGCTTTCAAGGGTAACGTGTTTTATGTCATCTTCGGTTACTGTTTCGTTGGGATGTAAAGCCATATATAGCTGTGCCGCATATTTTTTTATTCCAAAAAGATTTCGGAAAACCGAATCTTTTGCAATATATTTTGATTTTGTTTCGCCGTTAACGTTCATAATACTACACCTCTCTTGTGTATATTATAACCTATATGCGGTCGTATTGCAAGGGATTTAGAATATTTTATAATTCTTTTGTATTAATATTTCATAAAAAGTGATGTGACAATAAAAAAGGATATGAAAAACGTTTGTTCTCCATATCCCTTTTGTTTTACCGTATTATGCTTCGGTCACTTCCTGAGTTGTTGTTTCGGTCGTTGCTTCTGCATTTTTTGCGGGCTTTCTTGAAGGTTTGCGGTTAGGTCTTGACTTCTTGTTAAAAGTCTTGTCCGTAGCATCCGTCGCACCTTCGGGTTTAGCCTTGCGTTCCTTTACGGTGCCGTCCTCGTTGAGAACTTTACGTTCCTTCACGGTGCCGTCCTCGTTGAGGGCAGGTCTTTTTCTTGCCTTTCTTTCACCCGTTGCGTTGTCCGAATGTTTTTTGCAACTCTTTGCGGTTTGGTCGGCGGTTTCGGTGCTTTCCACTGCGGAACCCGATACCGTTTCATCTTCGGCGTATACACATACTGTTGCCGTTGTAAGCATTGCGGCTACCATTACCGAATAAAAAAATCTTTTCATTGGAATACCCCCTTTCGATTTTTTTACATAGTACTATTTGTAAATTAAAAAATCATTAGAGGATAGTAAAGGTTTTATTATATTGTTATTATATCGACGAAAGTCCGAGTTCTTCGATCGTTCTGCTTGCAAAGCGGTCGGTCATGCCTGCTATGAAGTCGGCTATTATCCGTTCTTCCGTTTCGTCCGTGCCGCCCTTATAGCGTGTGATGAACTCTTGCGGAAGCTCTGAAAAGTGGTCTTTATAGTAGAGGTAGAGGCTGCTTAACACCTTGCCGTAGCGGTCACATTCGTGGCTGAGCTTGCCCGAATGATATACATTGTCAAACAGGAATTGTCTTAGTCCGTACAGAGCTGTTTTTGACGGTTCGGAGAGGATGATGTCGTTTTTGTCAAGGCTGTGATATATAACATCCTTTATCAAAAAATCTATTCTTTCGGCAGGGGTGTGTCCGAGTATGCAGGTGTGTTCGGCAGGCAGTTCTATTTCGCTTATCATGCCTGCTCTTATGGCATCGTCTATGTCGTGGTTGACGTAGGCTATTTTGTCGGAAAGCTGTACTATCTTGCCTTCAAGGGTCGTGGGCGAGCCTGCTCCCCTGTGGTTGAGTATACCGTCAATCACTTCCGCCGTGAGGTTTAAGCCCATGCCGTTTTTTTCGATGCGGCTCACTACCCGCACGCTTTGTTCATTGTGGTGGAACCCGCCCGGTACAACGCTTGCAA
>CAMOYW010000088.1 GCA_946630405.1 uncultured Clostridia bacterium
AGACTGTCAAAAACAGATCTTACGATACTCAGGTTGGGAGCCTATGAGGTGCTTTTTGAGGACGGCATACCCGATAAGGTCGCCGTAAACGAGGCTGTTGAGCTTGCAAAGGCATATTCTGCGGAAAAGTCGCCGGGCTTTATAAACGGTATGCTTGGCAGTGTGATGAGAGGCAAAAATCAGAGTGATGAAGTCTTACACGGTATCGCAGATCAATAATTATATCAAAAATACCTTTGATAATGATATATTACTCGGTAATGTTCTTATAGAGGGCGAAATATCAAATTTTAAGTATCATTCAAGCGGACATCTTTATTTTAACATCAAAGACGAAGAGAGTTCTCTTTCCGCCGTCATGTTTGCAAGGAGTGCCGTCGGGCTTAAATTTATGCCCGAAGACGGTATGAAGGTACTTGCGGGGGGAAGAGTGAGCGTATACGAAAAGCAGGGTAAGTACCAGCTTTACTGCGATACGCTTTCTCCCAAAGGCAAAGGCGATTTGTATTTCGCTTTTGAGCAGCTTAAACTTAAGCTTGAAAAGGCGGGAGTATTCGACCAAAGGTACAAAAAGCCCATACCTCGTTTTCCGAAATGCGTTGCGGTGGTCACCTCTGCAACGGGAGCGGCGGTAAGGGATATCATAAATGTGATTTCGAGGCGCGACCCTACGGTTGAGATAGTGGTCGTGCCTACGCTTGTGCAGGGAAGTGAAGCCGCAAAGGATATTGCAAGGTCGATAGAGCTTGTAAATCTCTGGGGCGGAGCAGATACTATCATAGTCGGCAGAGGCGGAGGTTCGATAGAGGATCTTTGGGCATTTAACGAGGAGCCTGTTGCAAGGGCGATATTTGACAGCACGATTCCTATAATTTCGGCTGTAGGTCATGAAACGGACTTTACGATAGCGGATTTTACTTCGGATCTGCGTGCGCCTACCCCTTCGGCGGCGGCAGAGCTTGCCGTTCCCGAGTCAAATGCTACGGGTCGGTCGCTTGAGTCACTTTTTGTAAAGCTAAATGCCAAAATGAATGCTATGCTTGACGGATATACCCACAGACTTGGCGGAGCCGTTCGGAGCAGGGCGGTTCTCGGCTTTGAAGCGGAGCTTAACGAAAAAAGCCGCCTGATAGAGCATTTGACGGAAAAAATGAATGCCTCGGTTGAAAGGAGCATAACGCTCGGTCGGCATAAGGTCGATATGCTGTCCGAGAGGATAGATGCCCTTTCTCCGCTCAAAATAATGGGCAGAGGTTATTCCATGGTATACAGAGACGATAAGCTTATTCGTTCGGCGGATGAGCTTAAGTCGGGTGATGAGCTTACTTTGAAGCTTTGCGACGGTGAGGCGAGGGTAAGCGTTACAGAGGTTAAAAATGGCAAAGAAGACATTTGAAGAAGAACTTGCAAGACTTGAAGAGATTGCTGAACTTATGGATAGCGGCGAGCAGGGGCTTGAACAAAGCGTAAAGCTGTACAAAGAGGGGATAGAGCTTGCCATACGATGTAAAAAACAGCTTGACGGTGCGGTAGGTACCGTCAGCATGCTTAAGGAAAAAGCCGACGGGAGCTTTGTAAAGCAGAGCTTTCCCGCTATGGGAGAATGATTGGAGACGGTGATGAAGGAAGTATTGCAAAAAAGGATCGAGCTGACCGAAAGAAAGCTTTCCGATTATCTTTCGGCAAGATATCCCGACGGGATATATGAAGCTATGAGGTACAGTGCGCTTGCAGGCGGCAAAAGATTGCGCCCTGTGCTTCTTTTGTCCGTGTGTGAGGAACTCGGAGGTAAAGCGGAAGCGGCACTTCCCTTTGCATGTGCTCTTGAAATGATACATACCTATTCACTTATTCACGATGATCTGCCTGCAATGGATAACGATGATTTCAGAAGAGGCAAACCCACCAATCATAAAATGTTCGGAGAGGCGAATGCCATACTTGCGGGAGACGGACTGTTGCACTATGCTTTTGAAATTATGTTCGCCTCTTGTGTGGAACATCCCGAATACATAAAAGCGGGGCACGTTATTTCACGCTTTAGCGGTATGGACGGCATGCTTGTGGGTCAGTATGTGGATGTTAACAGTGAGGGTAAGCCCATAGATAAGGACACTCTTATATATATACACGAAAATAAAACGGCAGGCCTTATAAAGGCTGCTCTTTGTGCGGGCGCTTATGTTGCGGGTGCCGATGAGGATGTGGTGTCGGTACTTGAAAGTATAGGCTCAAAGCTCGGTATAGCTTTTCAGATAATGGATGATATACTTGATGTGACTTCGACCTCCGAAAAGCTCGGAAAGCCCGTACTCAGCGATATAAAAAACGAGAAAAACACTTATGTTTCTCTTTTCGGGCTGGATAAGGCGAAAGAGGACTATGAAAGGCTTAACGGTGAGATATACAAAGAACTTGACGGGATCGACTTTAAGAGTGATTTCATGAAGAAATACATTGCGTATATCTCAAAAAGAGAAAACTAAAATGGACTATTTCGGACAGTTTTTACACAATAAAGCGATACTTTGTGCCATAGTTGCATGGGCTATAGCACAACTTATTAAAATTATTACGGATATCGTTACGGAACGCAGGTTTGACTGGCAGCTGCTTTTTTCAACGGGCGGTATGCCGAGTTCCCATTCATCTTTTGTAACGAGCATGGCAATATATACGGGGCTTGATCAAGGCTTTGATTCGGCTTATTTTGCCATAGCGTTTGTTGTTGCAATAGTTGTAATGTATGATGCGGCGGGAGTGCGCAGAGCTGCGGGCAAACAGGCGGCGGCTTTGAATAAGCTTTAGGACACCCTTGATTTCAACATGGACGAAAGATTCAAGGAGCTTTTGGGGCACACACCTTATGAGGTGTTTGCGGGAGCCGTACTCGGTATAGCAGTAGCCGCAGTGGGATTTTTTTACCTTTAATTGAAATAATTTTTTTAGACATTGATCGGTGTTTACCAAGATTTAAGGAATGATCGTATGTACCTTGAAAAGATAAACTCGCCTAAGGACCTTAAAAAGCTCGATTTGAAAAAGCTTGACTTGCTTGCGGGCGAAATAAGGGAGTTTCTTGTACGTTCCATCTCACACACGGGAGGGCATCTTGCGTCCAATTTGGGAGTGGTGGATCTGACTATTGCGCTTCACTACTGCTTCAATTGCCCTTCGGATAAGCTTGTGTGGGATGTCGGTCATCAGGCGTATACCCATAAAATACTTACCGGCAGGAAAGACAGCTTTTCAAATCTTCGCAGAGAGGGCGGTATAAGCGGATTTCCGAGGCCTTCGGAAAGTAAATATGACAGTTTCAGCGTGGGACACTCTTCCACGTCTATTGCTGCGGCATTGGGTATGGCTGTTGCAAGAGATCTTGCGGGCGAAAAGCATAATGTGGTCGCCGTAATTGGAGACGGAGCCATGACGGGAGGGCTCGCTTTTGAGGCTCTTAACAATGCGGGTGCAAGAAATACAAGGCTTATCATTGTTCTTAACGACAATCAGATGAGCATTTCCCGAAATGTCGGAGGTATGAGCAGCTATCTCAATAACCTTCGTATTACCAAGGGATATATGGATGCTAAGGATAATATTAAAAATAAACTCGACAGAGTACCTCTTGTGGGTTCCGCTCTTAAGGAAGCTATCGGTAAAACAAAAGAAGGACTCAAAAGGACTATCCTTCCGCAGAATATTTTTGAAGATTTCGGACTTGAATATATCGGCCCCGTAGACGGGCATAATATACCTCAGCTTGTTAAGCTGTTTAACAGATTGAAAAATGTCGACTCACCCGTTCTTGTTCACGTTATTACTCAAAAAGGCAAGGGTTACAAGCCTGCCGAGATAGACCCGAGCAAGTACCACGGCGTAAGTGAGTTCAATATAGAAAGTGGAGTAAGAGTATCCGCAAGAAAGCAGACCTATTCGGATGTATTCGGGGAAAAGCTCGTTGAGCTTGGTGCAAAGAATAAAAGGATATGTGCCTTGACTGCCGCCATGCCTTCGGGTACGGGGCTTGACAAGTTTGCACATACCTATAAAGACAGATTTTTTGATGTGGGCATAGCGGAGGAGTTTGCCGTAACCTTTGCGGCAGGGCTTGCAAAATCGGGCTATATTCCCGTATTTGCTGTATATTCCACATTTTTGCAAAGGGCATACGATCAGATAGTACATGATGTGTGTATTCAGGGGTTGCCCGTTATATTTGCCGTAGACAGAGCGGGCATCGTCGGTTCGGACGGAGAAACGCATCAGGGGATTTACGATATTTCCTTCCTTTCTCACATTCCGGGGCTTGTACACATGGCACCCAAAAATAAATACGAGCTTGAAGATATGCTTGAATTTGCGGTCGAACTTAAAAGACCCGTTGCCATTCGCTATCCCAGAGGAGAGGCTGATACCGTTCTTGCCTCCGAAAGACGCAAAATCGAACTCGGTAAGTCGGAGACGATCTATCCCGGAGAGAAAATTGCCGTCATAGCATACGGTGCTATGAATAAAACCGCTCTTGAGGTGTACGGCGAACTTATCAAAAAAGGTCTGTCGCCCACACTTATAAATGCAAGATTTGCTTCTCCCATAGATGAAGATATGGTGAACGATCTGCTTGACTATGAAAGCATTTACACAATAGAGGACAATATTTTCTCGGGCGGCTATGGCGAGAGTTTGGGTGCGATGCTTACGGAAAAAGGCTTTAAGGGTAAACGCTTTAAAAGCTTTGCCTTGCCCGATAAATTTATAGAACACGGGAAAAGAGAAGCTCTTTTGGCAAAATACGGACTTTCTTCGGGTTCAATAGCTGAGGAGATCGTTAAAGACAATGAGATTGGATCTTAAAGTCAAAGAAAAACTCGGGATTTCAAGACAGAAGGCAGCAGAACTTATTAAAAACGGCTGTGTTCTTGCAGACGGCAAGCCCGTTTTGAAGCCTTCGTTTGAAGTGACCGAAGCCGAGGTGGATATAATTAACGAAGATTCGGTGCTTCGCTATGTTTCAAGGGGAGGCTATAAGCTTGAAGGTGCACTTGATGCCGTCAAGTTTGACCTTCAAGACAAGGTTTGTCTTGATATAGGCTCTTCCACGGGAGGTTTCACGGACTGTATGCTTCAAAGGGGTGCGAGTGAAGTTTACTGTGTTGATGTAGGCAGCGACCAGCTTCATCCTTTTTTGAAGAATGATAAACGTGTTCACCTGTTTGAAAATACCGACATAAGAGAATTTTCCGAAAAAAAGCCCGATATATTGTTTGATTTTGCGGCAAGTGATGTTTCGTTTATATCGGCAGAGCATATAGTGACCGATGTTTTTAAACTTCTTAAACCCGGCGGAAAGGCTGTGCTTTTGATAAAGCCGCAGTTTGAGCTTGACAGGTCGGCACTTAACTCAAAAGGTATAGTTAAAGATAAAAGGCTTCGTTTCAGAGCGGTAAAAAACTTTGTGAGGTATTGTTCGGATGCGGGGCTGTATCCCGTTAAATTGCTCCCTTCCCCTATAAGAGGAGGAGACGGTAACAGAG
>CAMOYW010000089.1 GCA_946630405.1 uncultured Clostridia bacterium
GGCTTGTCTTGTCGGGATCGAGCCAAACAGCGCCCGATTGTGTCTTGCCCATCTTTTTGCCTTCGGAGTTAAGAAGAAGGGTGATGGTCATTGCGTAGGCATCTTTTCCAAGCTTTCTTCTGATAAGCTCTGTGCCGCCGAGCATGTTGCTCCACTGGTCGTCGCCGCCGAATTGCATGTTGCAACCGTACTCGGTGTAGAGTTTGTAGAAGTCATAGCTTTGCATTATCATGTAGTTGAATTCGAGGAAGGAAAGACCTTTTTCCATTCTCTGCTTATAACATTCGGCGGTAAGCATTCTGTTTACGCTGAAGTGGGGACCTATATCTCTCAATACTTCGATATAGTTAAGATCCATAAGCCAGTCGGCATTGTTTACCATAAGTGCCTTGCCGTCCGAGAAGTCGATAAAGCGTGACATCTGCTTTTTGAAACACTCGATATTGTGGTTTATGGTATCGACCGTCATCATTTGGCGCATATCCGTTCTACCGGAGGGGTCGCCTATCATACCTGTGCCGCCGCCTAAAAGGGCGATGGGCTTGTTGCCTGCCATTTGCAGTCTTTTCATAAGGCAAAGTGCCATAAAGTGACCTACGTGCAAGCTGTCCGCCGTAGGGTCAAAGCCTATATAGAATGTGGCTTTTCCCTCGTTTACAAGCTCCCTGATCTCTTTTTCGTCGGTGAGCTGAGCAAGCAGACCTCTTGCCTGCAGTTCTTCAAATATTTTCATTGGAATATTCCTCCTACAAAAGATACGATTTTAGTGCCGAAATGCGAGCCCCAATTGTAGCATACTTCAAGACCTGCGGCGTATTTATCAGCCATGGTCACGGCATAGCTCACTTTATATCTGGGTATTCCGGGGTAGAGTGGCCACATGTGCTTTAATATGGCATCTTTTTCTCTGTGGCTGAGTTTTGCGAGCCTCGAAGCGTTTTTGACGGCAAGCCTCGGATGCAAAAAGGCGTGAAGCTGCGGTGTTTTTTTGTAATGCCAGTCATACCAATACAGGTCGTGTAAAAGTCCGGCTCTTGCACATTCTCTCGGATCTGCGCCTATCTTAAGCCCTATACGGTAGCTGTAATATGCTACGTTTAGGCAGTGTTGCAGTCTCGATGTGCGGAAATGCTGATCGAATTTGTCGAGTTTTTTCACCAGGGGCTGGTTCAAAAGATCTTCGATGTAGCCCATAAATTCAACTGCGTAGGGATTGTCCTCGTCGAACCTGATCTTAGAGCCTATCGCTTTGTTATTCAGTCTCATTATCATCATCCTTTACGGTAAAGCTTTCGTCGTCGTTTTCGTCCTTATCAAGATCCGGCTGATATTTTCTGAATATGTTCATAAACATAAAAGAGGTGAGGGGAGCGTATACTCCCATAAGCACCATAAAAAACAGCGGAAACATGTATATAGGCGCTTCGACCACATATATAAGCAGTAATCCCACTCCCATCAGCAAAATACAGCTGAATGTAGTAAGCAGGTGCCTGTTTGCCAGCATAAATGCCATTTTGAAAAGAGCGGGTAGCTTCATATCAAATCTGGCAAGAAGAGGGAAAAGGAACACGTATGTTCCGATTATCTCAAACAGAAGTACGAACTGCAAGGGGAACAGAAGTGAACCTCGCTGCATGTTCATAATGTTGATGTATTCTATATAAAGCATTCCGAGAAGTATTAGGGTGGCTATTGTGGCTTGTATGAAATTTCTGCCGAAGCTTTTGAAAAAGTCGCTTGATATATAGCCTTCTCTGTTGGATATCTGCCTGGTCGTGACATAGAATACGGCTGTGGTGGATGCACCGAAGGTGATTATGGGCAGTGAGCAAAGCATCCAAAGGATGAGAAGCACAGCCATATCACCGAACCAAGTGCCTATTTTATAAAATTTACTTTCGAGTCCTAAAAATTTATTCATATCAATAGTTTAAAAGGGTTAAATGCGTAAAATATAACGACTATATTTGATTGTTCCATTGCGGTGCAAAGCTTTGTGAAAAACGGTTGCCCGACAAAAAGCTGTATGCAAAACACGGCTATCCAAAGGAATACTATCGAGCATATACCGCCTACGATCGCACCGCCTATCAGGTTGAGTTGCTTTATCACCACAAAGGAAGAAAATACCTTTATACAGCAGCTTATCAGCCTGACTGCCGCAAATGATATAACAAATACGGCAAGGGTGGAGAGTGCTCGCACAACGATACCTGCAAGATAGTGGGAAATATAGTCTATAAATGTATTCACCCCGAGTATCTCGTACATTACGGAATTGTTGTTGTCAAGGAGCAGATCCCGCAAGGTATCGGGCAGGGGGAGTGAATTTATAATATTCAGCTGTTCGGGCTGAGTTGCGGCGGGAGCACTCGTGTTAAGCATGAGCCTTTGTGCTATGCCGTCTGCAATGCTTTGTTCCAAAGGGCTTGATATAATGAGCTTAGTCACCGTTGGTGTAAGTATGTTTGCGATTATAAGGGCAATGACCGATGAAAACAGGTTAAATGCCGATACAAGCAAGCCTCTGAAAGCTCCGTAGCCGCATCCTATAAGTATGATCCCTATTGCGATCATATCAAGGATCATGGGGTCAAAACCTTCGGCACTCATCATGATGCCGCCTCCGTTACGGCTTCTGTCGCTGCTTCGGTGGTCGCCTCGGTGTTACCTTCCTCTTCGATATCCGTATCTTTTTCCACAAGTACCGAGCCGTTTTTTATGTTATACAGGCTCAGCTTGTTTGCGGTAGCCATAAGCACCTTGTTTGAACGGGTATAGAACATCAGTTTGTTTATCTGCTGAAGAGCGGAATAGCTCCAAAGCTTTTTGCCTCTTATGTCAACTGCGGTAAAGCTGTTGCCGCAACCTATTATACAAGAGTCGAATGCACCGTTAAGTGATGTTATTTCGGCTTGTACGGAGGCAGAGCCGACTTCCTTTCCGTTGCGGTAGTTGTAGAAGTGTACCGTGTTTGCAAGTTCCGAGCCGTCGTTTGAGGAAAACTCAAGGCTTTCGCCAAAGCCCAAAGCGATATACTGTTCGCTTATGATGCTCATGGCAACGGGTTTGTTGGTATATTCCTGCTTCCAGTTTTGCACATATGTTTTGGTATTTCCTCCGCCTATATTTGCCATATATTTGTCGGTAAATGCCATACAGCTGTTGTCGGGCATAAAGCGAAGCGTTGCGATTATATCCGTACCGAGGTTTATGGCAGAGAACATACCGTCGCTGTTGTTGGCGGATTTTGCACTGTTTTTATCCGTGTAGTAGAAGGAAATGCTTGACTGTGCCTTTAAGTTTTTAATGTCTATAAAGCCTACGGAAAAATACTTTCCGTCGTTTGACACATCCACGCATGTGGGTATACCGTCTTCTATTACATATCTTCCTTGTGAAAGTATCTCACCTGCGGGGGAGTATATGTCCACATTGTAGTCGCTTTCGGCGTTGTTTTGGTAAATTACAGCACTGTTGCCCTTTGCGTTTATCGCAAACGAGGTTATGGCACCGCTTGTGCTCACGGCGTAAAGTCTGCCGCCCGTGTTGTAAACGATGAGCTGTCGCCCTTTATCATCTGCGACTGCGGCATAGTTTCCGTCACAAAGCATTACCGGAGCGGTCATGGAATATGTGTCCGTCCAAACGGTACTGCCCGACTTGTTTAAAAGCTGCATACCGTCTTTGGAGCAGTAATACACGCTTCTGCCCACGGGGGAGAAATCATTCCTTGCGGATATATTGTATTCTGCGGAAAATACGGCGTTTTCTTTGCCTATATCCGAGATCTTATCGTAATTGAATATATAGAACAGTCCGCCTATCGCAAGTGCCACAAGTGCTATGCATACTAAGGCAAAGCGAAGAGGGATGGTAAATTTCTTTTTTTTGCGCCGCTTGCCATTTTTCCTGGGGTGGGGCGGCTTTTTTTCGAGAGAGAGCTTAACGGCATTGCTTGAGGGGTTTTCCTCGGCGGTTTGCTCACTTTGAGTGGAGGTCTGCTCCGTCTTGTCCAAAGTGTCGTCCGTATTTGCCGTGTTTGCGTTTTCTTGCAGGGTCTCGCTCTCGCTGAGCTTGTTTTCGTCCATCAGAAAAGCTCCTTAAACGGGATTTTTATACGAATACATTATACACTAAAGTTTTTACATTGTCAAACAAACCGAGCAAAGGTTTTGAAAAATGTAATAAAGTTTTTTCCTTGACAAATCGGTCTATTTTTATTATTATAGTAAAAGAGAATTTATGATTTTCAAGAAGACAAGCAAGGAAAGGAGACTTTTTCAAAATGAAAGGTTATTTAGAAATTCTTGATGTTTACGCAAGAGAAGTGCTCGACTCAAGAGCTAACCCCACTGTTGAGGTAGAGGTTGTTGTTGATGCAGGCGGCAGCGAGGTGATGGGACGTGCTATGGTTCCCTCAGGTGCATCTACAGGTCAGTTTGAGGCTGTTGAGTTAAGAGACGGCGGAGACCGTTACTGCGGTAAGGGCGTTGAGCAGGCTGTTGCTCATGTAAATGAGGATATAGCAGAAGAGCTTATCGGTATGAACGCTCTTGATCAGGTAGCTATCGATAAGAAGATGATCGAGCTTGACGGTACACCCAACAAGGCTAAGTTTGGTGCAAACGCTATCTTAGGTGTGTCCATGGCTGTTGCAAGAGCTGCTGCTGAGGCTCTTAACATGAGCATTTATCAGTACCTTGGCGGCTTCAACGCAAAGACTCTTCCAGTACCCATGATGAACATCATGAACGGCGGTAAGCATGCAGATAACACCGTAGACCTTCAGGAATTCATGATCATGCCCGTAGGCGCTACATCCTTTAAGGAAGCTCTTCGTTGGTGCTGTGAGATTTATCATGCACTTAAGAGCGTATTAAAGGGCAAGGGTCTTTCCACAGGCGTAGGTGACGAGGGTGGTTTCGCTCCCGACCTTGCTACAAGTGATGATGTACTTGATAATATCGTTGAAGCTATCGAGAAGGCAGGCTACAAGCCCGGCGAGCAGATCAGAATAGCTATGGATCCCGCTTCTTCCGAGCTTTACAATGAGGCAGACGGTCTTTATCACTTCCCCGGTGAGACAAAGGCTAAGGGCGCAGAGCAGGAGATAGTAAGAACAAGCGCAGAGATGGTTGAGTACTATGCCGCTCTTTGCGAGAAGTATCCCATCATTTCTATCGAGGACGGTCTTGCCGAAGAGGATTGGGACGGTTGGAAGCTTCTTACCGACAGACTTGGAGACAAGATTCAGCTTGTAGGTGATGACCTTTTCGTTACAAACACCACAAGACTTCAAAAGGGTATCGACCTTCAGGTTGCAAACTCTATCCTTATCAAGGTAAATCAGATCGGTACACTTACCGAAACATTTGACGCTATCAAGCTTGCTAACAGAAACAATATGACTGCTGTTGTATCTCACCGTTCGGGCGAGACAGAAGACACAACTATCGCAGATATCGTTGTAGCTGTAAACGCAGGTCAGATCAAGACGGGTGCTCCCGCAAGAACAGACCGTGTAGCT
>CAMOYW010000090.1 GCA_946630405.1 uncultured Clostridia bacterium
CTGCGATAACATTATCTCAAATCTGCTTCAAGTGAATTAATCAGTGTTTCCTTAGGTTTTAGACATTAAATCTAAAAAGTATCACATCGCCGTCTTTTACGACATATTCCTTACCCTCACTGCGGTACACGCCCGCTTCCTTGGCTGCCGCCACAGAACCGAGTCTAATAAGATCGTCGTAGGTAACAACCTCCGCACGTATAAAGCCACGCTCAAAATCGGAATGTATCTTTCCCGCCGCCTGCGGTGCTTTTGTGCCGTTTGTTATGGTCCATGCTCTTACTTCCTGTTCGCCTGCCGTAAGGTAGCTTATAAGGCCGAGTAAAGCATAGCTTGCCTTTATCAGCTTATCAAGTCCGCCCGACTCACATCCGAGGTCTGCAAGGTATTCCTTTTTCTCTTCGGGGGTAAGCTCCGCAAGTTCTTCTTCAATTGCGGCACACACCACAAACACACCCGAGCCGTCTCTTTTGGCAAGCTCTCTGACAGCCTTCACATGCTCGTTGCTCTCTCCGTCATCGGCAAGATCGTCTTCTGCCACATTTGCGCAGTAAAGTACGGGTTTTGCACTTAAGAGAGTGAAACTGTCAAGTATTGCCTTTGCCTCCTCGTCAAGTTCCAACGTTCTTGCGTTTTTACCCTCTTCAAGGCAAGCCTTTACCTGCTTAAGCACTTCAAGCTCCTTTGCAAGGCTCTTATCGTTCATCGCCTGCTTTTGCGTCTTACCGATGCGCTTATCCACCTGCTCCAGATCTGCAAGTATAAGCTCCAGCTCTATGGTCTCAATGTCCGAAACGGGATCTACGGGATCATCTCTTACGATGTTTGTATCTTCAAAGCAACGCACCACATGGACGATGGCATCCACCTCTCTTATATGCGAGAGAAATTTGTTGCCGAGCCCTTCGCCCTTGGATGCACCCTTAACAAGACCCGCAATGTCCACAAATTCTATTACAGCAGGGGTCTTTTTCTTCGCCGTGTACATTTCTTCAAGCACATCGAGCCTCTTATCGGGCACAGCCACAACTCCCACATTGGGATCTATGGTGCAGAAAGGATAATTTGCCGCTTCCGCACCGCCACCGGCAAGGGAATTGAACAAAGTACTTTTACCCACATTCGGCAAACCGACGATTCCTAATTTCATATCTGTTTTATCTCCTTTGATTTATAGCGACAGGCTCAGTACATCAAGTGTCCTGATGTATTCTCTTGCCTGCTTTTTATCCATTTCAAGCTGACACGCAAGTTCCTGCATGCCGTTGAACTTTACCTCGCCTCTTATCCTTTTGTAGAGGCATACCACAACGTTTTCGCCGTATATCTCACCTTTTTCAAAATTAAAGATATGAGTCTCTATCTTTTTTTGCATACCGTTAAAGGTGGGATTAAAGCCTATATTGCTCATGGAATAATATTCTTTACCGTTATATATTACGGTGGAAAGGTAAGCACCGTTCGGCGGCAAAAGCTTGTTATCGGGCGGCAGGAGATTTATGGTGGGGAAATTCATTTGCCTGCCTCTTTTATCTCCGTGAACCACCTCACCCATCACAAAATAGGGCTTATTCAACAGGCGCGCCACTTCTTCCATATTGCCCTCACCTATAAGGCTTCTGATACGAGTGGAGCTTACCCTCTCGCCGTCTACCTCTATGGGCTTTATACCGAGCACTCTTATGCCTCTTTCGTGACCGAGAGCTTTTAATGTTTCTATATTTCCGGCTCTGTTTTTGCCGAAATTATAGTTTTCTCCCACCACAAGCATTTCGCAATTGGTCTTTTCAAGCAATATGTCCATAAATTCCTGGGGTGACAAGGAGGCGAACTCTCTGTCAAAGGGGTACTGTATCAGCACATCCACGCCCGTTTTTTCGGCGGCAAGCACCTTTTCTTCGGGGCTTAACATGGTATGGCTGCCCTTATTTTTACCGAAAAACACCACGGGGTGCGGATAAAACGAGAACATCACACTTGTAACGCCCTTATTTCTTGCATACTCCGTCACCGTGTTTATCAGCACCTGATGACCCAAATGAATGCCGTCAAAATTCCCAAGGGTGACGGCAGTCCTCTTTTCTATATTAAAATATGAATTATTATATACCAGCATCACATCAACCTACAAGCATGACCTCGGGAACATAAGCCCCCTCTTTTAGCGTATAAAGCCCGTACAAAGTGCCGTCGGCGGAATAAAGAAGCGCCCTTTCACCCTCTCCCAAAACAAAAGAAGGGGATATTTTATTGCCGTTTTTAAGGTATTTATCGGCATCGGGTCTGCAATTCAATTTAGGGAGTTCGGGAAAAAGATCTCCCACTTGGATAATTGCCTCTTCCTCTTTTCCCTCGGCACAAAGGCTTTTAAACTCATCTAAGGTAATACTTGAACTCACATCGAACATACCGCTCCTTATTCTTTCAAGGTGTGCCATACAGGCACCGCAACCCAAACTTTCACCTATATCCGCACAAAGCGTCCTGATGTATGTACCCTTTGAACATTCCGCGGTAAATTCAAAATGCTCGTTATCCCTTCTTTTAATATCCGTTATATCTATTATACGTATATTTCGGGCTTTTCTTTCTACCTCTATGCCCTGCCTCGCAAGTTCATAGAGCTTCTTTCCGCCCACCTTTACGGCGGAATACATGGGCGGCTTTTGCATATATTCACCCACAAAGGAAATTGCCGCCTTTATAAACTCCTCTTGTGTCACGGTAACAAGGTGCTGTGCAAGCACGGTACCCGACGTGTCCTGAGTGTCCGTGACCGTCCCGAGCCGAATAACGGCACGGTAGCATTTATCCTTGCCGCCTATCATATCGGCAAGTTTGGTAGCTCTGCCTATACACACAGGCAGCACACCCACGGCATCGGGATCGAGAGTACCCGTATGCCCTACTTTGATTTTTCCGTATTTTTTACGCAAGGCACCCCTTACCACATTCACAGCATCATGAGAGGTAAAGCCCGCCTCTTTATATATATTTACTACTCCCGATAAACTCACTTATACTTCCTTTTCCGCTTCAGACGGTAGTGCCTTTCTCATTATCATCCTCGATGCGAGGTCCTGGCGCATAGCCTTAACTATCTCCTCGCAAGGCTCGAATTTATAGCGTTTTTTCTTGCCTTTAAAGCTTGCCACAAACACATAGGTATTGTCCTTGTTTTTGCCGCTCGTGCAATCCACTTCGGGAAGAGAAAGATACATTGCAAGGTGCTGTTTGTCATCATGCGGACAAACAGTGTCAAATTCCTCCACCATTCCCGAAAATATCTGCTTGCGCTTTGCTTTGTTTTTTATAATATCTATATCAAGTATCCCGTCGGTATAGCAATATTCATACTCTACATTTAGATTCTTAATCCTTCTGTAAGCAAGAAATATCGCAATACCTATCAGCATAAGCGTAAGGGCGAAAAAGGCCCCCGAAAGATTTTCATGTTGCCTTGCGGCGGTAGAACATATTTCCCATATAAAAAGAGAAAAAGCTATCACATAGCCTATGGTGTAGTGCTTTTTCGTTCTGTCACTTTCGGTATATGCCTTGGCAACGAGCTGCTCTTTAAACACATCTTTCATTACTCTTCGACCTCGTCCTCATTGCCTTTTGAAAACATATCCTTAGATTTGTTCATAAAACCGGGGATCATATCTATAAGCTTATTGAGGCTGCTCTTGTCGGTAGTGCTTATCATCTGCACCGACCCTTTGTTGATAACGAGCATAGCGGTCGGTGTGACCTTTGCACCCACTCCCGCAAGAGAATTATCCTTACGAGATTTTACACTCTTGGTTGCTGCCGAATTGTCCGAGCTTGTACCCATACCGAAGGAAACATCCACAAGGGGCACTATCGTAAGCCCGCCTATCTCCATGGGTTCTCCCACAACGGTATTGCTCGAAACAAACTCTTCAAGCTTGTTAAACAATGTCTCCACATTATTGCTGAAATCACTCATCGGGTAATTCTCCCTTCCATATATATTTGATCATCCCCCATACGGGCTTATAAAATACAAATTTTAATATTTCCGTCAGCACACATGCAAGAAAGCATCTGCCTTTCAGTTCAACCATGCCTTCAGCCTTGTTGCCGCTGAAATCGGAACCTATCCTGACTTCACCGGGAATACAAGGTCTTACGGCATACACCGCTCCGAGCAGCATACCCGTTGTACACGGGTCATCCACTCCCACAACGCCTTCAACTTTAAACTTCTTGATACCCAAAGAGAAAAAAAGTCTTTTTATAAAATCAATACTTGCATCAAAAAGCGTGGAAATGCCGAAATGATAATCTATTAAATATATTTTGTCATATATCCCCTTTATCTTTGTTATAACGCCTTTTACCGCATCTATAATGTGCGTCACACGATTTTTGACAGCGGATATAACGGATAAGATCCTCACTCTTTTCTTGCTTTTTACGGGTTTTTCTTCGTCTTTTATTATATCGACAAAGTCTTCAAATTCCTCTTCCTCTTCTTCGGGAAGGGCAACTTCATATTTGCCTTTGAGTTCTTCCGTTTCTCCGTCCTCAACGGGAAAATATTCGTCTTCGGGTTCTACCTCGGGCAAATCTTCATCGGCTTCTTCCGAAAGAGCTCCCGATAAAGGCTCTTGCGTTTTCTGTTTTTCTTGCTTTGCCTGTATTTCCTGTATTTCTTTTTTTGTTTCCGTTTTTGGTACAGCCTTTTCCGCTTTCGGGTAAAGTTTAAAAAATGCGACCCACACGGCAAGACCCTCTTCAAGTGTGTATCTTACCCTCACAAGGCGCAAAAGCCAACTTGCCCTCGCCTCAAGGCTCATAGCGCTTGGATCCCTGTTACCGTTTACACTGTACCTTATAGGCACAAAAAGTATAAGTGCAAGTATAAAAAGCACAAGTAAAAAAACGGCAAGCACAGCAAGCAAAAGATATTTAATAACGGTAAGTATTATCCACAGCACACTCAAACGACCACCGCCTCGGATCAAGCCTTGTTTTTACAAATTATCTTATAAAAGAATTATCTTATAAAATTAGTATGTACCTTTGCTTCGGGCTCGGGATGAGCAACCCCGTTTTGCTTTGCTACATCTATAGCCTTTAAAAGCCACGCCATATTCTTTCCGAGTATGCTCATGGTCTGCACACCCTCTTCATCTCTGAGAACTTCCTCGGGCTTGTTTCCGTGTACCATATTCCAATAATTTGACGATACCACGGGCATATTACAAATGGTAAAATATTTGTTAAGTCTGTCAAAAGCGGCACTTGCTCCGCCTCTTCTGCAGCTTACAACACAGGTCGCAGGCTTATATGCCATATTTTTATTCTGCGAAATAAAAAGCTTGTCCATAAAATCGCAGATGATACCGCTTGCGGATGCGTAATAAACGGGTGAACCGAACACATAACCGTCCGCCTCAGCCACCTTATCTTTAAGCTCCGCAGCTCTTTTCCTCTGGTCGCCTTCGCCTATATATATTATTTCGGTATCTATACCTTGGTTT
>CAMOYW010000091.1 GCA_946630405.1 uncultured Clostridia bacterium
TCTATATCTCCTATAGATGCTTCGCCTGTTTCCTCGTTTGCTATAAGAGAACCAAGGTTTTCGCTTGCGGGTGCATAGCTTTCATCAAGCTTCCAGTTCAGCGGATTAATGCTTATCGCATTAGGCAAAACAACAACATTTGCAGCATTTTCTTCCACATTTTGTTTGCCCTCAATGTTCCAACTAATAATAACACCCGTGTCACTCTCGCCTGTTGCAAATTTCAAATGTGGATTAGCTTCGAGGTAATCCTTTGTTACGGAAAAGCCTAAAACATACGCAGCCACCATACGTTTATAATACTCGGGATGTTCCTTGAAATAGTCCTGCAATACAAGAGTGTTGATTGCAGACCCTTGACTGTGGCTTGCAATAATGAAAGGACGACCGTTGTTATAGTTTTCAAAGTAGTAGTCCAGTGCAGCGGTTATATCGGCATATGGTATACTTTTAACGGCTGTACGTACATCACCGGTTTCTTTCCACGCTTGTCCCATACGGCGAAAACTTGCCTGACGGTAATATGGAATAAACAGGTTTGTGGAGTCCTCGTATACACTTGCCATCAATTTGTAGTCAACCATCTCAACACCCTCAAGCATTTCGGGATCGTCAATCGGAGCATAATCGGGATCGCTTTCGTTTGTACCCATATATTCAGTAGGATAAATAAAGAATGTGTCAACATCTTTGGTGATCTCGGGTATCTTAAACCAACAAGCTTCCTGTGAATAGTCGGGGGCTTCTGTATTCTCGGTGTCTGTATTGGTTGCCGAAGTCCCGGAACTATCAGTGCTTGTTTCCGTCTCTGTTATTTTTTCGGTATTTTCGTTTTCTGACAATTTGCCACCGCAAGCCACCATACTAAAAAGCATAATACCTATCATTGTAAAAGCTAAAATTCTTCTTTTCATATTACTATCCTCCTTTTTTACTTGTTATTGTTATTTGTTTAGTTTACAAGCAGCAATACGCTTTGTCACATTGCCCGTAAGATTATTATTGTAAAACATGTACTCAGCCCTGTAAAAACTCTGCGGAACGAAGAATTTAAGTATTGCATAGTTTTCGGATTTAATGTTTGTAACGATAACGCTACATTTAAGGACAAGTTGCACAACTGCTCCGATATCGGTAATTACATACTCATTTGCCCAAAATTAAATATACCGTTACTTTCACCGCTGCTTATATTTAATAAAGTTTGTGGTACTTAACCTCTTAGAATACTTACTCATCTATACTATCTTTTCAAAAGCTATATCTCCCCGTTCATATTCATAATCGGTCAATTTTACTTCGGTAAAGCCAAATTTCTTATAAATATGCAAAGCAGGAGAAAGTTTTCTGTTTGATAATAAAAACAAGCGGTCTGCTCCGTGCCTAATCGCCCAATTCATAGCGGCTTTAAATACCGAACTGCCACTTCCTGTATGCTTACGGTTTTTATTAGATCCAAGTTTACACAGCTCCCATGTATTTCCTTCCATAGGCTTTGCCATACACGTTGCCAGAGCTGTTCCGTCATCATCTACGGCGAAATAAATCATAGCTCCGCTCTTTATTTTATCTTCAATATGTTCAAAAGTCTCGTAATCCTCTGGTTCAAGATGACCGAAATTATCCTCTATCCAAGCGGTATTAAAATCGATGAAATCTTGCCTATATTTTTCGTCATACTCAATTATTCTCATTCTACCATACTTCTTTCGCAGAGATATTATCATTAATCATTTATGGGATTTTTGAATTTTTCGGAATCCAATGTTTTAATTACCCTTGCCGGATTTCCTACTACAATTTCATAATCTCCGACATCATGTGTTACAACAGAGGCTGCTCCGACAATTGCAAACTTTCCGATCGTTACTCCCGATAATATGGTTGCACCTGCACCGATCCAAGCTCCATCTTTAATTACAATAGGCTTGCAGGTTAGAATTTGTCTGTCATAGGGATCATGATTATTGGACAAAAGTTGTACATTTCCTGCAATCTGAACGTTATCTCCAATTGTAATACCTCCCCTTGACATTGCCAGAAGGTTGCTGTTAATAAAACAATGCTTTCCTATAACAAGCTTCTCAATTGCGGCTCCGCCAAGAGGTGAGGCAACATATGAACCCTCACCGAGCCTATCTTCAAATAATTCTTTAAGCACACTCATATATTCCGCTGTCCGTGGCATTGTATGATTCAACTTGAACATAAGCTGTGCCTGTTTGTCATACATTGCTTGTTCTTCGGCTGTGCGTTCTCTCATATCTACTCTTAATTCTTCCATCATCGTTACCTTTCGATTTTTATTGCAAAGCTTTTCTAAACTATTTGGGATATAATCATAAGGAATGCTAATTAACCAAAGACTATATCTGTTTCCTTCAAAACATTTTTAAGTCAGCCTACTTTATTCATCCTCCAAATCCCAAGGATTAATGCGGTATTCCATTACAACTCCCGATTTTTTGCTTTTATTTTGTGGCATTTTTATGATATTCGATTTATCTTTTTTCATTATACCCATACAATCATTAAGTTCGGAACCGCTTAATTGTTCTTCCGTATATTTATCCAAAAGAAGAAAATCCTTATCCCAAAAGCAACTATTGATATACTCTCTCAAATCTTCATACATATTTATTGTATCTTCAACTTCCTCTTCGGAAAAATCAGGATTTTCGGATTGTATTGCTTTTTTGACCGTTGTCCTGTCGGGTTCGGGGATTTTCATTACTGTACTTATTTTTTGAGCTTCTTCCACATCAAAACTTAGGTCTACTTCAAGAATATCATCCCAATCCATATCCTTTAAATCTTCAATATCTTGAATGGCGGATTGAATAACTTTGTCCAAAACATATTCCATAGCAAGTTCGGGAACATATTCTCCTTTTGCTTTTAAAAGTTTATACAAGCCGATAAAATTATAGTTGGCTTTTTTGATAGAGTAGCCGTAGGGGAGATACATAAGCGAAATTTTTTTTGCAAAATCAACATCGTAAATAAGCTTATCGACATCCATGATTTTATTAAACCCATTCTCGGCAAATTCACTTACACTTATTGTGTCATCAAACAAATCCTTGACCACTTCATCAAGCATGATTTTTTTCATAAGCTCGATAAGTCTGTCGTTGACAAATCGGCTCACAATTCTGTTTGCTTTTTCATCACAAATTACCTGAGGTAGTCGTAACATATTCTTCCCATATTCTGTATTTTAATTGGTTTTGTTATTTTATTTTTTTACTGTTTTTGTTCCTTGAGGAACTGACTTTTATTTTTAGCAAGTATAACTCTTGTACGGGCATCACTTAATCCTATAGCTTTCGCAATATCCTTTGCCGTAGCCTCATTAACATCAAGCATATATTCAAGTATATCCTTCATATGTTTGCTTGTTCGCTTGTTTATTCGTTTGTCTGCTTGTTCGCTTGTCTGCTTGTCTGCTTGTTTATCTGCTTGTTCGCTTGTTTTCTATAGACTGTGACTTTAAAACTATCTCCAAATTCTTCAAATACGGGTTCGTTTAGTCCGTATTTTTTACAAGTCTTTATCATTCTCGGTATTCCCATCCCCCATACTTCAACAATATTCATATATTGAAATATATCTGCAATTGCTTGATTTCGGCATTTCGTTCTACCGATTTTTATTGTTTTAAAATCTAAACCTCCATATAGAGTACCGGGAGAAACAACTTCAATCCTATCTTCGTAAATAGATATTTGAATTTTTTCTTCAATAAGATAGCTTCTGTGAATAACGGCATTTGAGATCATTTCTCGTATTACATCGGGAGGAAGTTCATATTAATCTTTACGATAAAGTCCGCCTATACTTGCACCTAAATTAATGTGGTTTAATTCACGATAAGCATACATCGAAAAACAAGCGGCGGCAACAGACACTTTGCTGTTTTTATCTATGGTTTGCTTTAAATCATCTTTTAAAAGTGTGTTGATATTATCTATTAACAACATATAACAGCCCCCATAAAACCCAATATATAACGATCTATCATTTATCTAATATTATTAGTATAACAAATTTTTTGTTAAAAATAAATACTTAATTTATGCGAAAATATATTTATTTCTGGTAATTATTATGGTATAATTATTTATGTGGTTTATAGTTTTATCTTAATAAGGAGTAACGGAATGGCTAAAGGGTTATTGGATATATTGTTGGATAAAATATTTGATGAAAAATTTACCGGTTGGTATGGGGAAAAGCTGACGGAAAAAGAACTGAAATTCGCCAATCTTTTGGGAAAGAAAGGCAAGATACTCAGAAATGTATACCTCCCCAAAGATAACGGAGAAACTTCGGAAGTGGATGTTATTTATATCACGCAGAAGGGAATTATCGTTATAGAAAGCAAAAATTATTCCGGTTGGATATTCGGGGATGAAAAGGGACAAAAATGGACGGCAATGCTGCCAAATAAGCAGAAAAATCAATTTTACAATCCGATTTTGCAAAACAAAACCCATATAAAATGGATGAAAAACACCGTGGGAGAAGATATTCCTTTATTTTCCGTGATTGTATTTTCCGAAAGATGTGAACTGAAAAAAGTCACGGTTTACTCCGATGATGTTAAAGTTATTAAACGAGACAGACTTTACGCCAATATCAGAGATATATGGGAAAACAATCCGGATACACTCTCCAAGGAACGAGTGGAAGAACTTTATGAACAATTAAAACAGTACACGAAAGTCGGAAAAGATGTAAAGAAAGAACACATACAAAATATCAAAGACAAATTTGAACCAAAGCCGCAAGATACGGCATCTGCAACCGGATATAGCGAAACAGTTGAAACGGAAGATAGCGTGAAACTTGTAGAAAATAATGAACCTACAGTGAATGAGGAACCAATACCAAAAGAAAAAACATGCCCGAAATGCGGTAATCCTCTTATTTTACGAACAGCCAAAAGAGGCGAAAATGCCGGAAAGCAATTCTACGGGTGCAGTAATTACCCGAAGTGTAGATATATAGAGAATTTGTAGGAAGTTGTGTAGGGGGATATCATGAAATACAATAAACTAATAAGAGACAACATTCCCGAAATAATCAAAAATAACGGGAAAGAATGTACAATCGAGGTGCTGAACAACGAAAAATATATTTACTATCTCGAAGAAAAGCTGAAAGAAGAAATGGCGGAATATTTTGAAAGCAAGGATGTAGAAGAACTTACAGACCTTGTGGAGGTTGCTTACGCACTTGCGAAGGCGAAGGGATACACAACAGAACAGTTTAACGATATGAGACAAGAAAAGTGTCGAAAGAACGGTGCCTTTGAAAAGAGACTACTCTTGAAGGAGGTGACGGAGGATGGCGAAGAAGTATAAATCTGCCGGTAACAGCAGTGCGGAAGAAGGGTTTGTGGAGCTTTTCTGAAGTGTATGAATGAAAAGGGAGAAGCGGATCTGCAAGAGGTGACGCAAGCCTTTAATGCCTATTACCGCAA
>CAMOYW010000092.1 GCA_946630405.1 uncultured Clostridia bacterium
AAGATTTATTTTCATTTACAGCTCCAAAAAAAGGACAATGTGATCATTGCCCTTTAAAAAATCATTCTTCGGTATCTGTTATAGATGTACTCTCGTAGTTTTCCCTATCGGCATACTTAGTGCCCGAATAGTTGTCATACTCTTTGTGGTAGCTTCCTTCCGTTCTGAAGTAGCTTCTCCTTCTTGTGGGATAGCCGTTTTTAAGAGCGATCACAACATATCTGTAAGGTTCCGCACCCTCGGAGAATGTGGTAACATACCTGTCATTTTGAAGAGCGGCATGTATTATTCTTCTCTCGTAAGGATTCATAGGCTCAAGAGTAACGTTTCTTCTGTTATGCTTAGCCTTCTTTGCAAGGTTGAATGCAAGCTTTTCAAGGGTCTCTTTTCTTCTGTCTCTATATCCCTCGGTGTCGATAGTGACATTCATATAAGGATATTCGCCCTTGTTTACCACAAGATTTGTAAGGTACTGAAGAGAATCAAGTGTTTGACCTCTCTTACCGATTATAGTACCCATCTCTTCGCCTTCAAGATCGACTCTTATCTGCTTATTGTCAAGGAAATACGCATGGATCATTACCTGCATATTCATCTTTGCAAAAACATCGTTAAGAAAATCACAAGCCGTTTTTAATATCTTATCTTTGTCTTCATCGGTTATGTCAGCTCTTTCGGAGTGAGCTTCTTCTTTAACGGTATCTTCAAGCTCATTGGAAGCAACTTCGCTCTTTACACTTTCGACCTTCTCAGTCTTCTTTTCTGCTTTTACGGCTTCTTTTTCAGCCTTCTTTTCAGCCTTTACGGCAGCTTTAACTTCCTTCTTTTCGGCTTTTTTCTCTTCCTTGGCTTCCTTTTCCGCCCGGCTCTTGCTCCATACAAGCACCTTAAAAGGTCTTGCGCCTATTCCCAAAAATCCCTTTGAGCCTTCCTCTACGACCTCATGTTCTTCATCGGAAAGATCTATACCAAGCTTTTTAACGCCTTCCTCTATACACTCATTAATACTCTTTCCTGTAATTTCAAGCTTTTCCACCATTCTTACCTCCCTTTTTTATTAATTGTATTCTTGGGCAGTTTACTTTCAACCACCTTAATATGCTCGGGGTGTTTCTCAAAATATTTGTTTATTACAAGCTGCTGGAGTATCTGGAATATATTTGAAGTTATCCAGTATACACCGATACCCGTAGGCAGTGATGTGGTGATCCACGCCATAAAAAGCGGCATTGTAATGTTCATTATCCTCTGCTGCTGTATTACATTCGGATCCTGATTGATAGAGCTGTTCTTACGCTGCATTATCCATGAAGAAAGGAATGTGGTTCCCGCAGAAAGAACGGGTATTGCAAGCTTGGGACTTATAGATAAACCGACCGTTTCCGTAAGGTTCAGCCCAAGGAAATATTCTATCTCATTTTTCCTGAGCATAAGCTCTCCAAATGCCTTTGTATTTATTGCCTCTCCAAGGCTGCTCACCTGCTCGGGAGAGAGAATATTAAGTATGGCACTGAATATATCCGAATTTACCGATGTACCCGCAGGCACCTTTCCAAGCAAAGCAAATTCATTTACAAGGTCTGCAACAGCGGAACTTGAAGCCGCCTTTGAAAGCACGATCTCGGATATCTGCTGATAAACCGCATTGATCTCTTGCACATAGCGGAAAGGGTTTTGCATTACCATGTAAAGACCCATAAATATGGGGAGCTGAATCAAAAGCGGAAGACAGCCTGCAAACTGATTGTAGTTGTTGTCCGAATACACCTTTTGCATTTCCATGCTCATTTTACGCTGTATTTCGGGATCGGATGTCTGTCCTTTGTATTTGTCCTGTATTTTCTTGATCTGAGGCTGTAATGCCTGCATTTTAAACATGGACTTTTGCTGCTTAAACGATATGGGAGTCATAAGCAGTCTTATGAATATCGTAAGCAATATAATGGTGATACCGAGCGAATTTACATCGCCCACTATTGAATGTACTACATTAAAGATTATATTTATTATTTGACCTATAAGCCATGCGATCGGTCCGACGATCACGCCCGGCTTTTTCATTACATCGTATGTACGTGCAAGCAGGTTCATTTTTCATCTCCTATTTTTTCGGGTACGGGATCGTAACCTCCCTCATGGAAAGGATGGCACTTCAAAAGTCTTCGCACCGTAAGATATGACCCCTTTATAAATCCAAAGCGTTCAAACGAAATAAGCGCATATTTTGAGCAGGTCGGTGTGAACCTGCAGCTTGGAGGTAACAGAGGCGATATAAATCTCCTGTACCCTTTTATCGCAAACATTGCCGCTTGCTTTGGCAAATCAATTATTTTCATTCGCTTCAAGAAGCCTTTGCTTCCTCAATAAATGCAAAAGGGCACTTTCCACCTCCCGGTAGCTCGCGTCCTTCGTTCCGGCTCTTGCTATGACCACAATATCATAGCCCTTGGCTATACCGCTTTCCGATAATCTGTAGCTCTCTCTGAGAAGTCTCGTTACTCTGCTTCGCACAACGGAATTGCCAACTTTTTTGCTTACCGATATGCCGTATCTGTTTTCCAAAGTACCGTTTCTTAAGGTATACATCACAAGCAATCTGTTGGCAATAGAGCGCCCTCTGTTGTACACCGTTCTGAATTCATAATTCTTCTTTAAGGACTGTGTAAAAAGCATAGCTTCACTTCCTGTTTTGTCCGAAAAGGGTCAACGCCCTCGAAAAACGCCCGAACCGGTCAATTTCCCCTTAGAGTCACCCTTAAATAAAAGCCCACTTAATTTATAAGTGGGCTTTATTTATTTCAAATTACGCTATTAAGCGGACAATACCTTTCTGCCCTTTGCACGCCTTGCAGAAATAACCTTTCTGCCGTTTGAAGTACTCATTCTCTTTCTGAAGCCGTGAACTTTGCTTCTCTGCCTTTTCTTAGGCTGGAATGTCATTTTCATTGTTATATCTTCCTTTCTTAGTTAATATCCTTTAAAAACACCATTGCTTATTATATAAAAAACAAGCCATTAAGTCAAGCAAAATTTTTAAATCCTCTTATTTTTTTGACTTTTTCTTTTCTCTGTTATCGGTATCATATCCACCGTAACCGTAACGTGAATAACCATACTTGCCATAGCCGTATTTTTTATAGCCTTTTTTATAAGCAAGTTTGGCATCCTGAACTCCGTTAAGCACTACACCGAGTACATTCACATCCACAAAGTTTGCTGCTCCCAAAGAGCGTTTAATATCGTCATAGGTAGTCACACCGTGCCTTACCACAAGCACAAGACCGCCGCTGTATTTTGAAAGTTCAAGAGCATCGGTCACAAGGTTGATCGGAGGAGTATCGAGCACCACATAATCATACTGCTGAGACACCGTTTCCAAAAACTTTTTCATTTTCTCGGATGCAAAAAGCTCGGAAGGATTCGGAGGTATGGGTCCCGACGTTATAACATCGAGATTTGGTACAGCATTTTTGTTCACCGTATTTTCAAAGGTGGACATTTTACCGAGTATGGTGGAAAGTCCCATCTCGTTTTTAAGTCCGAATACCTTATGCTGAACGGGCTTTCTGAGGTCGCAGTCTATAAGCAGTACGTTTTGAGAAGCCTGAGCAATAGCGATAGCGGAATTTGCGGAAGTAACACTTTTACCCTCGCCCGCAAAAGAACTTGAAAACTCGATAATATTACTGTCATTTGCACCCATAAGGAACATAAGATTCGTTCTGAGCTGCTTATAGCCCTCGGTCACCGCAAAATTATTAATATTTTGTATCGTTACTCTTTCAATTCCGCTTTCCTTTGAAAGCTGCTTCTTTTTTTTCTTATTTGTAAACAATTCAAACATCAGCGACCACCTCCATTAGACTCGGAAGTATATACGGGTATTTCCGCAAGCACGGGAAGTTCAAATCTTGTTGTTATCGATTCCGCATCATCAACGGTATTGGAGATCAATTCTCTTATAATAAAGAATCCTGCCGAAAGAAGTATTCCGAGAATTACTCCTATAAGCGCATTCTTGGTATTGTTGGGTGACGATTTATTAACGGGCACCTGTGCGTAACCAATGGGGTTTACATATGCAATTCCCATAATGTCGGAAAGACATTCGGGAGCGACTTCCGTAACGGCATTACATACATCGGCAGAGAGCTTGGGGTCACCCGTTTCGGCTCTTACCTCAAGAATTTCCGTTTCATTTACGGCACTCATACTTACACAATTTGCAATTTCTCCTCGCCTAACGTGAACGGAACCGTCTTCGGAAGCAACCACATCAAAATGCTCCGAAAGCACTTCGGGATCCCACTTTTCAAGAAGCTTATCCCCTACCTTGTCCATTACATAGTCATCTTTAAGTACTACCGAATAAGTGGACACAAGCTCTTGACTTGCATTGATATCGGTGAGCATTATTTCGCCCGTAGACTGTGTCTGCCTGTTATTCATAATGTAAAGCTTGATGCTTGATGTGTATTTTACGGGCAGTATATTTTTACTGACTATAAAGAAAACACCGCCGACAATTACCGCACTTACGATTATCACTACGATATTTGCGAGCAAAAGCTTCACAAGTCGCATTAAATCTATTTCAACTTCATTATTTTCCAATGTCTTCCCTCCGTTATTCAATAAATCCCTTTTCATCTATTTTAAGGTATATCCACTCGGCAATTTTATCAATTGTGCTTGTAGTGAGATTACCGTTTTTATCAATAATAAAGCTCGGGTATATTCCCTGTTCCAAGAGCTTTCTGTCGGAATCGGAAACAGGCTTGTCACCTTTATTGACATATTCTTGTGAATATGTCAGAAGAAGTCCTCTCATATCCACAAAATTATCCCCGAACATTTCCTTACAACGGGTCAAGTACTCATTGTAATCGGCATCGTCAAGTTTTCCTATCACAAGATATCTCTTGCCCTCATGTGCTTTTTTGAATTCGGAATATTGCTCGAACAGTTCATCAAGGCTGTCATAACCACCGTCATCCCCTATCCAGAGTATACTCACATAATTTGAGTACTCACGCATAGCATAAGTGTTTACGACCGTATTTGCCTTGACCTCGTGCTCATCTCCCGCCTCTTCTCTGTAGAAGTAGAATTCACTCGTTTTTGTATAATCATTCGCATCCGTTTTTCCGTAAAGAGTTCCCTCTATACCGTCTATTTCGACGGTATTAAGTCCGGGATTATCCGAGCCGCACAGTACATTCAGCTCATCGCCTTTACTTCCCTTTACTTTGACCTGCAAAAGCTCGGGCTGTGCTCCTATCTTAAAGCTGTCTATAAGTATGGGGAGAGTCCCCTCTCTTGCAAGCACGGAAACAGATGTTTCATTTCTGACTCCGAGATTTTCAACAGGAATACTGTATCCTTTTTTATTTTTTATAAGTGTAGCCAGTGTATCGGCGTAGGATATGAATGCATTACCCGCAGAATACGTTCCTCCGTAGCATGCCACTCCGCC
>CAMOYW010000093.1 GCA_946630405.1 uncultured Clostridia bacterium
TTTATCGTCTGTTACATCGTCCGAAAATTCTTCCTCCTCTTTCGATGTTTCTTCGGTAAGTTCTTCGATATTTACCTCTTCTTCAACAGTTTCATTTTTCTTTTTCTTAAATATGTCAAATAAACCCATTAAGAAACCTCCGCTATGCTTTCAAAATTGACGGACACAAGCTTTGAAACGCCCTGCTCTTGCATGGTCACACCGTAAAGCCTGTCTGCCGCCTCCATAGTGCCCTTTCTGTGTGTTATAACTATAAATTGCGTGTTATCGGTAAAATTATTTAAATAGTTGGCATACCTATACACATTTGCATCATCAAGCGCCGCCTCTATCTCATCCAAGATACAAAACGGTGACGGCTTCATTTTTAATATACCGAAAAGCAAGGCAATTGCGGTAAGAGCCTTTTCTCCGCCCGATAACAGCATCATATTTTGAAGCGCCTTTCCCGGGGGCTGCACGATGATCTCTATGCCCGAATTAAGTATATCTCGCTATCGGAAAGCTTAAGGTCTGCCTTTCCTCCGCCGAACATTTCCACAAACGTTTTTGCAAAGTTTTCACGTATGATGACAAATTGCTCGGCAAACTGTTTGCCCATCATATCATTAAGGTTGTCTATTATTTCGACAAGCTTATTTTCGGTCTCGATTATATCACGCCTGTTTTGTGTAAGGAAATCATATCTTTCGCTTACCGCCCTAAACTCTTCAACGGCATTCATATTTACATTACCGAGAGCCCTGATATCCAAGCGCAGTCTTTTTTCCTCCCTGATAAGTTCTTCTCTTTTAAGATCGAGCTTCTCATAACCCTTTGCAATCACATAAGTAACTTCATATTCATCCCACATCCTGTTATAAAGCTCTCTTATCTTTTCGCCTGCCTGCTCTTTTTTCAGTTCCGAAGCCGTCAATCGTTTTTCAATTGCCGACTTTGTAGCGGTAATGGCAGTGAGATTTTTAGTCTGCTCGTCAATATCGAAGGATAATTTTTGCTTATATGCCGAAAGCTCATCCTTTTGAATTTTAAGCTCCTCTATCGCTTCAACAAGCGATTTTGAATTTGCCTCCAACTCTTTGATCTTGTCTTCAAGCTCCTGCCTTTCAAGGAAAAGCGTGCCGACAGTTTCTTTATTCGACTCGATTTCCTTTGTTAACGAACGGGATTCGTCGATAAGTCGCTCTTTATCCTGTATGGCTCTTTGGTGATCTCCTTCAAGCCCTCTAAGTTCCAAACGAAGTTCATTCGTCTCGCCTATGGCTCTTTGCATTTCCTCTCGTTTTTCGCTAATATCCTGCCTAAACGAAGAAAGCTCTTCATTTACGCCTTCTATCTCTCCATTCAGCTTATCATATTCGATCTGCTTATTTCCAATATATTCATTACCTTCTAAAATAAGCCGTTTGTTCTCTTCTATTTCGGAATCGATATTTTGAATTCGCCTATCAAGCTCCTTTATAAATTCACCTAATGAATCTCTTTTATTTCTTGCTTCGGAATTCTTAATTTCAATATCGTGGGCTTCGGTTGTACGCGCTACGATACGTTCATTAAGCTCATCGATATGCTTATTTAATCCTTCTACCTCCGAGGTTTTATCGGAAAGTGTTTTTTCAAGCTCGGCACATTCATCTTTCAATCTGCTTCCTTCGGCAGTTCTTGATAAAAGTCCTCCGCCTTTCTTTCCGGTGGCACCACCCGTCATAGCACCGCCAACATTGAAAATATCTCCGTCTTTTGTCACAAGCTTATAGGCATACTTCGTCTTTCTCGCAATAGCTATGGCATTGTCGATATTATCTATTACAAGTACTCGCTCCAATAGATTTGATATAATGTTTAAATATTTTTTGTCAAAATCTACAAGATCCATAGCAGAGCCAAGCACGGAACCTTCGGAAAGAAGCTTCTTTTGCTCGTTAGACATAGGTCGAGCCGATATAGCGGTGATAGGGAGAAATGTAGCTCTTCCCCTGCCCGTTCTTTTTAACTCGTTAATGGCATACTTTGCGTATTCTTCATTCTCAACGACTATATTCTGAACAACAGCACCTATTGCATTTTCAATTGCAGTTTCAAACCCGGGCTTTACATTTATAAGTTCGCCTACCGCTCCGCAAATACCACTGAGCTTACCTTTATCTCTGCCTTCAAGTACGGCTTTAACACCACCGTAATAGCCTTCGTGATTCTTTTCAAGCTCGGTCAACGCATTTAACCTTGCCTTTTTGTTCTGAAGTTCGGAAACAATGCTCTGTTTTTCTTTTTCAAATAAACCGGTTTTTTGTGTAAGCTCCGAAAGCTCCGATTGTAAGCCTCTGATGTCGGAATTTATTTCTTCAATGGCAGATACATTACCGCCAAGCTCCTTTTCCGCAACATCAAGTGCAGCCTGTCTTTCGGCTCTGTGTCCCCTGAGAGTGGATATTTCCTCCTCCACAACGCTTTGCCTTGACGAAAGCTGACTTAATAAAGTCTTGTTACTTTCAATATCGGTTTTCAAATCGGCAAGCTTATTCATGCCTTCAATAATATCTTTATTATAGGTATTTAGCTTTCCTTCGCCCTCCTCTACGGCTTTAGAGAGAAGTTCAAGGGCTTCGCTTTTATCACTTACCTGCTTTTTCTTATCGCTGATGCGAAGAGAATATGCGGTAACGGAAGCCTCAAGCGCCTTAACGGAATTTTCCTTTTCCTTGAAAAGCTCGGTTTTGTTTTTATTTTCCGATTCAAGTCTCTTGCTTTCGGATCTATTATGCTCGATGCTTTGCTTTGTAAGCCCGATATTTGCTTTATTCTCTTCAAGGTCTTTATTTGCGCCTATATATCTTTCGGAATTATTCTCACTTTGCTTTTCAATTTCCGAAAGGTCTTCCTTAAGTGAAGCAATTTTATCGTTACACGCCTGCTCGGTTGCCGCCTGAGTCTGCATATCTCCTCTGAGCTGCATAAGCTCGTCTTCAAGGCGTTTATTTTCCTTTTCGTAATCCTCAACATCGAGCACAAAACGGTTTATATCGACACTTTTAAGCCTTTCGGTAAGTGCAATGGCTTTTTTCGCCTTCTCTGCCTGTTTTTCAAGGGGACCTATCTGCCCCTCAAGTTCCGTTATGATATCATTTACCCTGTCGAGGTTCTCTCTTTCTTTTGCGAGCTTATTTTGTGCTTCTTCACATCTTGTTCTGTATTTAACGATACCTGCCGCTTCTTCAAAAAGCAATCTTCTGTCCTCGGATTTTGTGGAAAGTATTTCGTCGATCCTGCCCTGCCCAATAATGGAATAGCCTTCCTTACCAACACCCGTGTCCATAAAAAGCTCCAAAATATCCTTGGCACGGCATTTTGACCCGTTTATAAGATAATCACTTTCTCCCGAACGGTAAACACGCCTTGTAACGGTCACTTCGTTGTAATCTACTTTAAGAGCATTATCGGAATTGTCTATTATCATGGAAACTTCGGCAAAACCCATAGGCTTTCTGTTTGCGGTGCCGCTGAATATGACATCCTCCATTTTGGCACCTCTCAAACTTTTTGCACTCTTTTCACCAAGAACCCACCTTACAGCATCCGCAATATTGCTCTTGCCCGAACCATTGGGACCGACTACGGCAGTAATACCCGCATTAAAATCAAGCCTTATCTTTTCGGGAAAGGATTTAAACCCCTGTAACTCAATCTTTTTTAAATACATTTTTACTCCTTAACAAGCTCAACAGCCTTTTTAAGTTGAATGTCTTTACTTACATCCACGGCTTCCTTTTCTCTGATCACCCTGTCAAGAATAAAGCCTTCACTTGCCTCCACCTCAACATCGGGAGTGATACCCACACCGTCTATACATTCTCCGCTCGGTGTATAGTAACGGGATGTGGTTAGCTTGAGCGCTGTACCGTCACCGAGTTCAAAAATAGACTGAACCACGCCTTTACCATAGGTGGTGGTACCTATAAGTTTGCCCTTTTTATGATCTCTTATACATCCCGCGAGCATTTCCGATGCGGAAGCACTGTTACCGTTGACAATAACAACAAGCGGTATATCTATCTCACCTTTTTCGGAATTGATGTATTCTTTTTTCCCGTATTTATCTTCCGTATACGTAATAACACCCTCCGGCACGATGGAATCGGCAATTTCCTTAACTGAATCCACAAGTCCGCCACCGTTATCTCTAAGGTCTATTATAAGCCTTTCCATTCCGCCTGTTTTAAGTTCGTTAAAAGCATTTTCATACTGTCCGAAAGTAACACCCTCAAAGGCTGAGATCCTAATATAGCCGATTTTCCCTTCAAGCATACAATAAGAAACTGTGGGTATGTCTATATTCTTTCTTTCAAGCTTATATTCCCTTTCCTTGCCCTCTGAGGTGCGCACTCTGACACTTACAAAAGTACCTTCCTCGCCTCTTACCTTATCCATGGCTTTATTGGGCGTAAGCTCATCACCTTCAAGGTCTTCGACTCCCACAAGGATATCTCCGCTCTTAATGCCTGCTTTTTCTGCCGGAGAGTTTTCAAATACACCCTTTATGTTTATCTCTCCGTCGGAATTATAATTTATAAGAATACCGATACCTGCATAATTACCCGACGTATTCTCTTTAGAGTGTTCGTACTCGTTTTTCGTGATATAGGTAGAATATCTGTCGGTAGCAAATGCCACCATACCGTAATACATACCGTCTTTAAGCTTTTGAGCATCTATTTCCCCATCGTATTTGTTGCCGATGATCTGCTCAATAAGGCGAATCTTTGTAATATTGAGCATTTCGTGCCCCGTCTGCTTAAGATACACGTTTACACACACAACGGTAAGCATGGCAAAAGCCACACAAAAAAGAATGCCCGCCGCAAAGCTCGGAATATCTATAGCCTTATTTGACTTTTCTTTCCTTTTCTCTTTAGAAGTTTTTTCTTCATTTTCCGTATTATTTTGCTCTTCTTTTTCCTCGGATATAAGCATATCATCCTTATTTTCGGAAAGCTTATTTTCGTTATCTTTTTCCACGATCTTCCCTCTCAAACACAAAAATATTCGACTTTATTATATCATAAATTCATAAAAAGGACAAACACTTTATAATGCCGGAAAATAAAAAAACCACGATCACTCGTGGTAAAAAAACGGAGAAGGAGAGATTTGAACTCTCGCGCCGCTATTAACGACCTACTCCCTTTCCAGGGGAGCCCCTTCAGCCACTTGGGTACTTCTCCAAATGTCCTCATAAAAGGTAAAGAGCGGAGAGGGTGGGATTCGAACCCACGGTCCCTTGCGGGATCACCGGTTTTCAAGACCGGCTCCTTAAACCACTCGGACACCTCTCCAAACGGAAAACCGTCAACAGGAAATATTATACTATATTGAATGGTAGTTGTCAAGATTTTTTTTATGAACCTTTAATTTTTTTGATAAGCAAGATTTAAGGAAACGCTGATTAATTCACTTGAAGCAGATTTGAGATAATGTTAT
>CAMOYW010000094.1 GCA_946630405.1 uncultured Clostridia bacterium
GTATCAAATCAAAAACACCGATCAAACATAGTTTTGGATCGGTGTTTTTAATGCTTTTACAGTACAGCCTTTATTAAATTGTAGATAATAACTCCCTGCTTCATTCCGTATTTTGATATGAGGGCACGGTAGATTATGCGTTTTCCGTTTTTCTCCGTGTGGGATTTGGATATAAGAGAAGCGGTGAAGGCTATGATCTCGGTGTCGAGTTTGGCATCGCTCAAAAGCTTTTGCACCTCGTTGTTAAGCTGTGTGGAAGAATTTTGAACGGGAGGTTGTGTTTTTTTCTTGTATTGCCTTTTTTGGGGCTTTTCTTCCGTGGTGTCGTTCGCCGCTTCGCCTTCTTTGGCGGTGTCGTCTTCCGCACTTGTTTCCTCAACTTCGGGGTTTGTGTCGGGAGTTTGTATTTCTTCTGTTTCGTAGTTTTCTATAATGTCGGCTATTATATCGTATGCGTTGGGGTAATCGGCAAAATTTGATTCAAGTTCTTCTTTTACTCTTTCCGAAAAGTCGTCCGTGCCGTACAGGGAGCAAACTGCGGAAGCAACGGAATTGCTGACTTGATGTTCATATCCTGCCGCAATTGTAGCTTTTTGTATTAGATTATTAAGTATCGATTTGGGTGCAAGAGTCTGCACGGGGTTCGGTGCGGTCTTGTACTTTTCTTTGACTTCTTTTTGCTTTGTTTCTTTTGCTTTTGTTTTGGGGAGAGGTTTTACGGTCTCCGTTATGCTGCTCCTTCTGCTTATTTCCACATTGTTTTGCTTTTTCCAGAATGCGATTATATTGTCGTAGTCCGTATCTTTGCTGACTATGATATAGTTTGCATTTTCGCCGTACTTTCCTATAAGTGAGCCTAAATAGGATACAAGGTGCATATCCACAGACTGTTTTCTTGCGGGCACGTTGTATACCTTTAAGCTTGTGGAATTGAAGGTGGAAAGCATTTCAAATGTGATTTTTGCGGCATGTCTTGTGGAAAAAATGTAAACAAAATCGTTTCCGCCGAGTTCTTCCGCACCCGAAAGTCCGTCGTTGTTTACATTTTCGTAATCTATCAAATAGTGAGTGCTATCGGGCATACGCTCCTCCGTTACTTCTTTTTGTAATTTTTGGGGTAGATATATACTATCATTTGCTGGTTGTAGCCTGCGCTGATCTCTTCGTATGTAAAGGCGGTCACGGGATTTTTGCCGCTGTCTGCGGTGTAATATTTGTCGCCCACACGGTTTCGCACCATAATGTAGTGGCGGCCGCCTCCGCTTGCCCATGCACTTCCGCTTGTGGCAAAGAGGGCTACACCGTTGCTGTCAAGGCATCTGTCCATGGTGGATTTTTTGGCAGAGGTGAAAGGCTCCGTTTCCACATAGAAGCCCGCAAGGCGTGCAAGCCTTGCCTGAGATGCGGAAAAGAGTACAAGTCCGCTCCATGCTCCCCTTCCTATCAGAAGATTTGCGGCTATCGCACATTCGGGCGGCGATACCGTCCTGCCCGACAGGGTGGAAAGTGCCATTGCAAGAGAGCATACTCCGCAAGCGCTCGATCCCCATGTACCTCCGCTTCCGCCGAACGACTGTCCGCTTGAAAATCTCGGCGTATATGTGAAGCTTTCAACATCAATGTTTTCTTTTTCTATCGCCGTATCGGAATCAACTTCGTCTTCCGCTTCGCCCGATTTATGCAATACGCTTAGATCGGGTAAGGGCAAAATTTGAGGTGCGGCACGATTTACCTCTTCTTCGGCGGCTATAAACTCTTCGTCCGTGCCTGCAAGGTATTTGCTTTGCGTGTTGTCGGCTGTTTGGAGTATGGAGAACTTACGCTTTGTGGTAGTTTCCGTGGTAGGCTCTGCGCTTTGGTAGCTGTAGCCCGAAACGGCGGCTGAGTATCTGTTCGGCCATTTGTGTCCCCACTGTGCCCAGTGTACCGTTCCGTAGCCGTTTATCTTTTTAAAGTTGTCGTTTTCGTAGCTGCATTTGCTCAGCTCGGTATTATCTCCCACATAGACCATAAGGTCTTTTATGTATTTTTCGTTGCTTCTTCGTGCAAGTCCTTCAAGCTGAGGCCAAAGACCGCTGAATTTGCCTTTTGTGCCGTGCAGTTTTCCGTCTGTATTAAAGTAGCAGTCGGGTAAAAACTCCGTGGTCATCACCGAGGCGGCATCCCTGAAAAGAGCAAGGGTAGTGCTTTCGGAACTTGACTCGGAAGAGGAGTTTTCGATATATCTGTATTCGGTTTTTGTTCGATTTGGTTGTGTATTTGTTATGTTTTTGCTTGCCTGTATCACACCGAAGGCGCTTACCGCCGCAAATGCCGATACAAGGCAGTAGTATAGTGCTTTAGTTCCTGTTAAAGAGTTCATTGTTCAAAAAGTTGTTCCGGCATCGCAAAAACGACATCCAGAAGTTTGTTCATCGTTTTTTTGTTTAGCTCAAGTTGTTTTTTAAAATCAAGATATTTTTCTTCGAGCATTTCCGAATAGGCAAGGCAATAGTCTTCGTCTTTGCTTATTTCAAAAAGCTTGTAGTCGGGAGACTTTTTAAGCTCCTCTGTTGCGCTTTCTATCTCGTTAGCGAGTGCATTCATACGTTTTGTTTCCGAAATGTAGCTTATATTGCCGAGGTCTATGGGTATAAGCTCTTCGCACATTTTACGCAAAGTTTCCCTGTCGAATGTTTTATAGGCGTTTTGAGCGGCATTGTGCAGCTTTTTGCCCTCGCCGCCTACATTTATGAGGGGAGAAATGCACCCCGTTATCTCCCTGTAAAGGCAGTTCAGTTCGTTTTGCTCTTCATCCGTGGGGATACTGCCTTTTTCGGTACATATATTGTCGTAATGAAGGTTGTAGGCATCAAGCATCCCTTTGATGAAGCCGACTTTTTTGTCCACCTCTTTTTCCACAAGGTCAAATATGACGGGATCGCCCAATTGCAATCTCTTCATTATTGCCTCTGTCTTTCTGCCGCTTCTTGTAACGAGGTATTGCATTTCAAGCATTTTTTTCTCATCCTCGCCGAATTGGCGCATGTGTGAAAGCCTTGCTATGGGTATGTCTATGTATTTTATTTTGTCGTGGGTACATATTGCATCCACAAGTCGTTGCTTTGCCGTGTCGTATTTAATACAGAGTATTTCCGCCTCGTCAAAGCTAATTATGTTATCTGTCATAAAAGCTACCCTAAAAATATGCAAAATACACCGTCTTGTCCGAAACTGCCCGAAACGCTGATGTTGGTATATCCGCTGTAATCAAAGTATCTTGCTATCTGATTGGTGTCGGTTATGATATAGCCGTTCGTTTTGAAGGTAAAACCTCGTCTTTTGTTAAATTTGGCGTTGTTTATTACCGTTTCAAGCTCCGAGGCATTGTGGACCACAAGTCCGTTTAGTATGAAGTAGTTGTATCTTGTGGCGGTACATTCGGGAAGCCCTTTTGTGGTGATCTTATGTGTCTTTTTTATCTCTTCGTCCGTCAGGTTAAGATAATCGTAATGTTGAAGCGTCATGGAGTCGGGGGTGGGGTCGTCGCTTGTCACATCCACATGGTAATAATCGCCGTCTATTTTGACTATATTCCACCCGTGGGAAACACCGTCAAGCTCTCCGAGCACGTTTATACACTCGATGCCGCAAAGGTTACACATTACTTCAAAGGCATCGGCATAAGCCTGGCATACTCCCGTTTTATCCGTAATAAGACCTACTATGGAGTGCGCTCTGTCGGAAACGGTATCGAATTCCGAATAGCGGTGATTTTTGGTGAGGTAGTTGTGTATAAGCACCTCTCTGCCGTACTGTGTATCGGTTTGCCTGTTTATGGACTCACATTCGGCTTTCAGTATGTCAAATACACGCTTTTCATCTTCGTCGAGTCTGTCGTATAGCTCGCTGTTTTTGCTTGTGGCAATGAGTTTGAAGTCCGAGTTGTACGTAAAGTCGTACTTTATGTTTGCCTTTCCGAAAATGGCGTGTCCCGTGCTTTTTATGGCGATCCCGTAGGGCAAAGACTCCAAATCGTATTTTCTGTCGCTGTAGCCCGATATATTTATACTCACCGAATCCATAAGAGAATATACCGCACTGTCCATTATCCTTCTCCATTGCTCGGGAGAAGAGCAGGAGCTCATTTCCTCGGTGGAAAGAGGTACGAATTCGGTGGTGGGTTCGGTGCTGTGTGCCGCTTTATCTATGCCCATGGGTTCGTCGTTCACAAGCCCCATAAGCTCCCAGGGGCTCATCGGAAGTGCAAGATAGGCAGCTATAAGGAGTATGATAATTAACAATAAAAATTTTTTCATATATTAAATAAAACCAAAGCCTTTTGTTTTGTAGGTATAATAGCACTTTTTTGAGCATGTTGTCAATAGCGTAAGGGTCCGCTTTCTTTTGGGCAAATTCGGTGTCAAGCACCACAGCACCGTTCCAAAACGGTCGTTATTTATTTCTATCCTCGCACCTTTGTAGGAAGCGGGTTCCCGGGAGCCGTCAAGCTTGTGTTTTCCTTTCATATACCTTTGCCTCCAATAAAAAAGCGGAGCATGTCGACCTGCTCCGCCTTGATGATTGATTGATAGATCCTTAAATCAAGAATCCGATTACAGCCGCTATTAACGCGATAGCTGCAGTAGCCCACATGGGAACCATAAGCTTTCTGTCAAGCTTTGCTTCCTCAAGAGCACTGATTTGTGAACCGATTGTGCTTACGGCTCTTGTGTTTTCGTTTACTATGCTTGTAACAGACTGACTCTTCTCGCTAAGGTCACTTATAAGTCTTTGCTGACTTTCGCCCTTCTCGCGAAGCTCTGCTATAAGCCTGTCGTATGTTTCGATTTTAGTTTTAAGCTCTGCAATAAGTCTGTCGTATTCCTGCTCCTTTGCACTGAGCCTTGCTAAAATTACTTGTTGAGAATCTACTCTTTTGCTCTGCTCGTTGAGCATGGTGTCAACGGTTTTGCTCTTGCTGTCAAGAGCATCAAGTCTTTGATCTTGCTCCTGGTTCTTTGCAAGATTTCTAAAAATGAGCTTATCCTGCTCTTCGTTGTAGGTCTTAAGCTCTTTAATGGACTCCGTGTTTCTTCCTGCTTCAAGCAGTGCTTCGCTTTCGAGAAGCTCCTCTGCTAAATTAGTGTTCATAAAATCCCCCTATTTATACCTTTGTTATTTCAGTTACAATGCCGTTCCCACACGGCATAAAAGGGAGTTCAAAAAAGGTGATCTGAGTCCCTTTAAAACGATACCGTCACATGTAAGGCTGTGCCCCGATCGTCTATGTGTGCATTATAACAAAATTACTAATGAATTTCAATTACTTATTAGACACTTTTTGATTACAATTGTGTTACAATCCGATAAAAATATAACAAAATCAATAAATTTCTTAGGAAACGCTGATTAATTCACTTGAAGCAGATTTGAGATAATGTTATCGCAGACA
>CAMOYW010000095.1 GCA_946630405.1 uncultured Clostridia bacterium
AGCGGCTCGAAGTAGAGCTTATCTGCGGTGTCGAAGGCGGTTGAAACCGTTTCGGGATTGTTGTTCACTATAATGGTCTCTATGCCTGCTCGTTTAAGCGCCTCTATACAGTGTACGGAGCAGTAGTCAAATTCGATACCCTGTCCGATCCTTATAGGACCCGAACCTATTACCATTACCTTCTTTTTGTCGGATATACGTATTTCGTTTTCGCTGTCGTAGCTTGAATAGTAGTAGGGTGTCATGGCTTCAAATTCGCCCGCACAGGTATCTACCATTTTGAATACGGGCATAATGTTCCACTTTTTGCGAAGTTCGTATATCTGAGGAGGCTTGCAACCCGTAAAGTTTGCAATTGCCTTGTCGGAAAAACCCTTGTCTTTAAAGTAGAGAAGGCTTTCTGCCGTAAAGTCTTCGGGCTTCATGGTTTTAAGCTCTTCTTCAAGTTCCACAAGCTTTGCTATTTTGGAAACGAAGAAAAGATCCATTTTGGTGATCTCGCAGACCTTTTCTGTTTTGTAGCCTCTTCTGAGCATTTCCGCAAGGTCGAAAAGTCGCTCATCGTCGGGTCTTACCACTCTCTTTTTCAGTTCGTCAAGGCTGTGGCGCTTTGAGCTTTTTCTGTCAAGTCCGTATTGACCTATTTCAAGGGAACGTATACCCTTTAAAAGGGCTGCTTCAAAGCTCTTTCCTATGCTCATTACTTCGCCCGTTGCCATCATTTTGGTGCCGAGTGTACGCTTTGCACCGAAGAATTTATCAAAGGGCCAGCGGGGAAATTTAAGCACTACATAGTCTATTGCAGGCTCAAAGCAGGCATAGGTCTTTCCCGTTACCGCATTTTTTATCTCATCCAAGTTATAGCCCAGTGCTATTTTGGCTGCAACCTTTGCAATGGGGTAGCCCGTTGCTTTGGAAGCAAGTGCAGATGAACGGCTTACTCTCGGATTTATCTCGATAACGGCATAGTTGTAACTGTTGGGGTCAAGTGCAAACTGAACGTTACAGCCGCCCTTTATCTCTATTGAATTTATTATGTTTATTGCGGCGCTTCTGAGCATTTGATACTCTCTGTCGGAAAGAGTTTGCGCAGGTGCGACTACTATACTGTCGCCTGTGTGTACGCCCACGGGGTCAACGTTTTCCATTGAGCAGACGGTGATACATGAGCCTGCACCGTCACGCATGACCTCAAATTCGATCTCTTTCCAGCCGGCTATACTTCTTTCTATAAGTACCTGACCTACACGGCTCAGGTGAAGACCTTGTGTACATATCTCACGAAGCTCGGCTTCATTTTCGGCAATACCGCCGCCCGTACCGCCGAGCGTATATGCGGGGCGTACTATCACGGGGTAGCCTACCTTGTGGGCAAAGGCTATGGCGGAGTCCACATCGGTCACTATATCACTTTCGACGATGGGCTGATTTGTTTTTTCCATCAGCTGTTTAAAGCTGTCTCTGTCTTCGCCTTCTTTTATGGATTCTATTGAAGTACCGATGACACGCACGTTGTATTTATCGAGTATTCCTGCGTCATACAGTTCACAGCTTAAGTTAAGTCCCGTTTGTCCGCCCATTCCTGCAATTATACTGTCGGGGCGCTCCTTTGCTATTACCTTTTCCACAAAGTCTATGGTGAGGGGTTCGATATAGGTGTAGTGAGCCATACCGAGGTCCGTCATTATAGTGGCGGGATTTGAGTTTATAAGTACGACCTCAACTCCCTCTTCTTTGAGTGAACGGACAGCCTGTGTACCCGAATAGTCAAACTCTGCAGCCTGACCTATTACAATGGGACCCGAGCCTATTACAAGTACTTTTTTTATGGAATTATCTCTGGGCATGGTTTCTCACCTCCTCAACGGTCTTTATAAATCTGTCAAACAAAAATTGTGTGTCCAAAGGTCCCGGGCAAGCCTCGGGGTGGAACTGCACCGAATAAATGGGCTTTGTTTTGTGCTTTATGCCTTCTATCGAGCCGTCGTTCACATTTATAAATGTAGGCTCAACGTCGCTTGATAAATCGCATACCACGTAGTTGTGGTTCTGACTTGTGATATATACTCTGCCCGTTGCAAGATCCTTTACGGGGTGATTTCCTCCGTGATGACCGAATTTAAGCTTTTCCGTGTTGCATCCGAGTGCAAGAGATACAAGCTGATGACCTAAACAGATGCCGAGTATGGGCTTTCCGGAAGCGATGAGTTTTTTGACCGTTTCGATAACTTCGGGCAGGTCCTTGGGGTCTCCGGGTCCGTTGCCTAAAAATATCGCATCGGGGTCTACCGAAAGAATCTCCTCGGCGGAAGTAAAGGCGGGGAAAACGCTTAGCTTACAGCCTCTTTTTGCAAGGTCTCTTATTATACCCTGCTTTATACCGCAGTCAAGCACTGCAAAATGTGTTCCCGAACCGCTTACGCTATACATTTCTTCGGGGGTCACTTCCTTGACTGCATTTTTGTTTGAATAGGTATCGAATTTTTGCTTTATCTGGCTCGGTGTGAGGTCGTCAAAGCGTGTGGTGATGATGCCCTTCATAGTTCCGCAGTCACGAAGCTGTTTTGTGAGCATTCTGGTATCTATTCCTTCAAGTCCCGTTATCTTGTTTTGAAAAAGATAGTTTTCAAGATCCATCTCACAGCGCCAGTTGTTGGGTGTGTCACATTTTTCTCTGACGATAAAGCCTTTTAAAAACGGCTTGCGGCTTTCCATATCTTCAAGATTTATGCCGTAGTTTCCTATGAGAGGGTATGTCATTGTAACTATTTGTCCGCAGAAGGAGGGGTCGGTCAGGGTCTCCTGATAGCCCGTCATACCCGTTGTAAATACTACTTCTCCAACCGTTTCCTTTACATACCCGAAAGCGTTTCCTTTGAATATTGTGCCGTTTTCGAGTATCAATGCGGCTTTTACGGTCTTTTTCATCGCTCGATACATCTCCTTAAATCTTCTTTCATTGCAAGTGCTGCGGCACGGGAGGCTTTTGCAAAGTCCTCTTCACGGCTTTGCCTGTATTCATCTTTCAAATGTGCTGCTATTATCCCGCGTGAGGAGTTGACGATAGCTCCTATTCCGTCTTTAAAGCATACTGCAAGATCTTCGGCTTTTCCGCCCTGTGCGCCGTATCCGGGCACAAGAAAGAAGGTGTGGGGCATTTGCTCGCGGAGCTTTTTTGCCTGCTCGGGATGCGTTGCGCCTACGACCGCACCTACGGATGAATAGCCGTACTTGCCTCTGAGTTCCTCGCCCCATTTCTCAATGAGAGAACCGACGGTCTCATATATGGTCTTGCCGTCAACAAGGAGATCCTGTATCTCACCGCTGTTGGGGTTCGATGTTTTTGCAAGTACAACAAGTCCCTTTTCATAGTTTTTGCAAGCATCAAGGTAGGGAGTTATGGAATCCGAACCAAGGTAGGGGTTAAGTGTTATGAAATCGTGTGTAAAACCCGAGTATTCACATTCGCCTATCTTAACTTTGCCGATGTGTCCGTCGCAGTATGCGGCAGCCGTGGATGCTATATCGCTTCTTTTGATGTCACCTATTACGATAAGTCCCTTTTTTGCGGCATATTTGCATGTTTTATCGTATGCTTTCAAGCCTTCTATGCCGTAGCGCTCGTACATGGCTATCTGAGGCTTTACGGCAGGGACTATGTCGCAAATCTCATCTATTATGTATTTATTGAATTTATAAAGCGACTTTCCGACCGCTTTTGGGGTGTAGCCGTATTTGGCATAGTATTTGTCCGTTATGAATGAGGGGACGTATTCAAGTCTGGGGTCAAGTCCCACCACGGTGGGGTTTTCAAGTTCGTTTATCCTGTCTATAAGCTTATCTATTATCATGTCTGTCCTCCATTACTGTTTTACCGTTTACTATGGTATATTTTACCCTTGCCTTGGCGTTATATCCGTTAAATGGGGAGTTGTTGGATTTGCCGACAAAACCCACCGTGTTTACGGTGTATTCTTCGTTGGGGTCTATTATGGTTATATCAGCTGTTTTCCCGATGCCGAGAGTACCTTTGTCTATATGAAGCACCTTTGAGGGATTTAAACTCATTTTTTCTGCAAGTTCGGAAAGAGTAAGTATTCCCTTGTCCACAAGTTCCGTGTAGCATACCGCAAATGATGTTTCAAGCCCCACAACACCGTCCGATGCGTTTTCAAATTCGCAGTTTTTATTGTCGGCATGCACGGGAGTATGTGCCGTGGCGATCACATCCACCACGCCTTCTTTTAATGCAGCTTTTAAACATTCCACATCTTCTTTTGAGCGAAGAGGAGGACGCATTTTAAAGTTGGCATCATAGTCCTTTATGTCCTCGTCGCAAAGTGCAATGTGATGAGGGTCGATATCGCATGTCACATTCACACCTTTTTGCTTTGCAAAGCGTATAAGGTCGATGCTGCCTTTGGTGCTGACAGAGCAGATGTGAAGCTGTGCCTTTACTGAATCGGCAAGTATGGTATCTCTTGCCACCATTATCTCTTCCGCATCGTGGCTTATTCCCTTTAAGCCCAAAAGTGAAGCGTTGTCTCCTGCGTTCACGGACCCTTTGCCCGCAAGCTGAGAGTCCTCACATATCGAGAGGACGGGTAAACCGAACATTTTGGAATAATTAAGTGCTATCTTCATTTGAGAAGCGTTTTTAACGCTTTTTATACCCTCCGAAAATGCACCTGCACCCGCCTGCGCCATTCTTCCGATGTCCGCAAGTTCATCGCCTTCAAGTCCCTTTGTGAGCGCACCTACGGGTATCACGTTTACGGTCGCTTCTTTTTCCGCCTTGTATTTTACGTAGGTCACAACTATCTCGTTGTCCGTTACGGGCTCGGTGTCGGGCATTGCACATACCGTGGTGTAGCCGCCTATCGCCGCCGCAAGCGTACCGGTTGCAATGGTCTCGTGCTTTTCTCCACCGGGTTCTTTAAGATGTGTGTTCAAGTCCACAAAGCCGGGCAGTGTGCAAAGTCCTTCTGCGTTTATTACTCTGTCTGCCTGTTTTTCGATATTTTCGGATATTTCTTCTATAATGCCGTCCGATATGTACATATCGGCTATTTTATCGACCTTGTTTGCGGGGTCAATAATTCTGCTGTTTTTTATAAGTAAGCTTCCCATATTGCCCTCCTATCGCTTGTTGTTTTCGGTCAAAAGCTTAAGTATTGCCATACGAACGGCAACGCCGTTTTTGACCTGTACGTTTATCACAGAGTTTTCACCGTCTATTACCTCGGTGCTGAGCTCTATGCCTCTGTTTACGGGGCCGGGGTGCATTACAAGCACGTCATCCTTTGCCCATGAAAGCATTTGAGCATTCACGCCGAAAAGGGAGGAATATTCTCTCAGGGAAGGGAAGGGCATGTTTTTCTGCCTTTCAAACTGTATTCTAAGTCCCATTACCACGTCCGCATC
>CAMOYW010000096.1 GCA_946630405.1 uncultured Clostridia bacterium
AGCCTTCGGGCGATCTTACACAGCCTTACGTATTTGAAGAGTGCGTATTCGGCGGTGCCGTGCCCAAGCAGTACTTCCCCGCAGTTGAAAAGGGTATACAAGAGAGTGTAAAGGCAGGTCCTCTTGCAGGCTATCCCGTAGTGGGCATCAAGGCTACTCTTAAGGACGGTTCGTATCATCCCGTTGACTCTTCGGAAATGGCATTCAAGACCGCTACCACAATGGCGTTCAAGGATGCATTCAACAATCCCAAGGCTAAACCCACCATACTTGAGCCTATTGCAAGTGTGGTAGTTACGGTTCCCGATGAGTACACGGGCGATGTAATGGGCGATATGAACAAGCGCAGAGGCAGGATCCTCGGTATGGATAAAGTGGGCACAAAGCAGAACATATCCGCAGAGGTTCCCGTAGCCGAGGTTCTTAACTATGCGACCGACCTTAGAAGTATGACTCAGGGCAGAGGTACATATACTCAGGAATTTGCACGCTATGAGCAGGTTCCCGCCGAGATACAGGAAAAGGTAATTGCCGCAAGACAGACAGAGAATAAATAATTAAGGGGGGTGTAAAAAGTTTTTTACACCCCTCACCTTGTGAGAGGGTGTGATTTTTCGCACCTTCTTTTTGTAAATGTTGTTTTTTGCCCTTTATATACTGCGTATAGAATATTAATTATTGACATTTAAAACAAATGGTTATAAAATAAAAGTAACATAATTTTTGGGGAGGTATATTATGGATCTGTTTTTTGAGAGGTTGTATTCTACCGATAGAGTGGCTGAGCCTGTGTTTGTGGGAGTGCCCGTGGCAAAGGGTGAATTGACGGATGTGTGTACCGTATCCGTGAAGGATGAAAACGGTATGCCCGTGCCTGCCTGTGCAAGGGCAACGGCATATTGGGATGACGGCTCGGTAAAGTGGCTGTATACGGATTTTTTGGCGGATATAAAGGCGAGATGTCCGGCAAGCTATACTTTGGAAATGAGCGGGGGTGCGCCTTTTAACGGGGATATAAGCTTTGAAAACGGTGTGCTTTCGACGGGGGAGCTTGCACTCGGGCTTTCCGAAAAAGAGGGGGAGCTTTTTACATCCGTGAAAGGTCCTTTTGAAGTGAATATCGGTGCCGTTGTTTTGAAAGACAAAAACGGAAATATATATTCAAACAGGGTCGAGAAGTGGGAAGTCGAAAGCATGAACGGCTTGAAAGCTACCGTGGTCGGTTTCGGAGAAAACACGGCGGCTGATAAGAGCTATCGCTTTGAGGTCAGGGTCACGGTCTACTTCGGAAAGACTTATTTTGATCTTGCATACACCGTTATAGATACCGACACCGAGCCTCTTGACATTGCTTCTCTTTCGTTTGAGATATGTACGAAAGGGAACAAGCAAAATATAGGTATATCCAACTACCGCACAAAATATGAATCGAGCGAAGGCGAAAAGATAGAAAAGCTTATAGATGCGGATTATCTTATGAACGAGGCGAATGAGCATAATCCCGAAGTGTTTTACGGCACGTTTTTCGGGGATGTGTCGGGCGATGAGGGGGGCGTTTGTGCCACCGTATATCAGGCACAGCAAAATTACCCGAAGGCGATAGATATAGAAAACGGGAAAATGACGGTTTGGCTCGTTCCCGAAACGGACGAACCCGTAACCTTGTTTATGGGCATGCAGCGTGAACAGAGCGTGCGAATATTTATCCACGGCAAAATGCCAATAGATGAAATAAATGCCGAAAGTACGCTTTATCAGATGCCCGACAGACCTGCCGTTGCACCCGAAGTGTTTGAGAGATCGGGTGTGTTCGCAAAGAATATGTTTACAAAGCATAAAAATATGCGTTTGGAGATGTTTCTTGGGAACAAGGCGGACGAACATACGAGAAGCTACGGCATGGTAAGCTGGGGAGATTCACCCGATATGGGCTACACTTCTCAGGGTCGCGGCGGCGGCAAGTTGGTGTGGACGAATAACGAATACGACTTTCCTCATGCCTGCACTTTGCAGTATGTGCGCACGGGTACAAGGCGCTTCCTTGACTATGTGCTTGTGACGGTAAGGCATTGGATGGATGTTGATGTGTGTCATTTTAGTCCCGACCCTCTTGAAATGGGCGGTCAATGGGAGCACAGCAAAGAGCACATAAACGGCAGAGTGATGATATGTTCGCACGAGTGGGTCGAAGGCTTGCTTGATTATTATCACTTTACGGGCGATATACGAGGTCTTAACACTGCCCTTGGTATAGCGGAAAATGTTTTGAGGCTTCTTGATACGCCGATGTTTAAGCAAACGGGTGAGATAAATGCAAGAGAAACGGGCTGGGCGCTTCGTACCATTGTGGCGATGTATGTGGAAACGAACGACGAAAAGTGGCTTGAAAAGTGCGATTGGATAGTGGGACATTTCCGTCAGTGGAAGGAAAAGTACGGTTTGTGGCTTTCACCCTACCTTGACAATACCGAAATAAGAGTGGTATTTATGATAGCTATCGCTTGTGTGAGCCTTTACCGCTACTACACCGTTTGTAAGGATGAGGACATGAAGGCGGAGCTTAAAGCGATGATAACGGAGTCGGTGGACGATCTTATCGAAAATTCGGTGCTTGAAAACGGACTGTTCTACTATAAGGAGATACCTTCCCTTCAAAGAAACGGCAACAATCCCATCATACTTCATGCGCTTGCCATTTGCTACGAGCTGACGGGCGATAAGAAGTACATAGAAGCGGGTATGCCCACTCTTGAATATGTCACAAGTGTTATGCCGAACCCCGGGCAGAGCAAAAAGAAAATGGAATCTTCTGTACTGTACGGAAACGGCGGCACCAAAAATTTTGCCCAAATGATGGCACCCGTTACGTGCTTTTACACAGCGGCGGCGGAACTGAAAATGTTGTAGGAGTATGATATGGTAGAAAAGATAAGCGATAGCATTATTAAAATAGCGGGGAAGATAGATTCAAACAATGCAAAGCAATTTGAACAGGAGCTTCTTTCGGCGGCGGATGGTTTGGGTGAAGCAACGCTTGACGCAGCCGAACTTGAATATATTTCAAGTGCGGGGTTGAGGGCGCTTTTAAGGCTTAAAAAGACCCTTGGCGCAACGGTAAATATAGTGAATGTAAGCCCCGAAATATACGATATTTTCGAGGTGACGGGCTTTAGCAACATACTCAATGTAAAAAAAGCTATACGGGAAATATCCGTTGAAGGCTGCGAGATCATAGGTCAGGGCGGAAACGGTACCGTTTACAGGCTTGACGACGACACCATAGTTAAGGTGTACAGACCGAGCGTAAGCCTTGACAAGATAGAAAAGGAAAGAGAATATGCGAAAAACGCTCTCATAAGCGGAGTTCCGTGCGTTATTGCCTATGATGTGGTGAAATGCGGCGACAGCTACGGCATAGTGTTCGAGATGATACGTTCAGATACGTTGGGTCATGCGATGGTCAAAGAACCCGAACGCTTTGACGAATATATGGACAAGTATGTGGCTCTTGCGAGGGAACTTCACTCTGCTACGCTTGCCGACGGTGTCCGCATAAAGGACGAGCTTCACGAAAGAGTGCCGAATCTCAAACCTTGGTGTACGGAAGAAGAAATGGAGCTTTTGCACAGCCTTATAGAGGAGATGCCCGACGAGGAGTGTATTATCCACGGCGATTTTCACCCCGGCAACATTATGATACAAGACGGCGAGCTTTTGCTTATAGATATGCCCGAGGTGACGGTGGGACCCGAAATATGGGAACTGACCGCAATTTACAGAGATCTTGTGGCTGCTCCGTCCAATTTTCAAGAGAGAGTCAGAGCACTTATGGAAAAGAGTACGGGTATGCCGGTGGAGCTTCTTAAGAAAACGGGGATAAGCTTTTTTGAAAGATATATGGGCATAGACGAAAAGGAGATAGAAGAGCTGTTTAAAAAGCTTGGGCTTATGTATGCGCTTAACGTGGTATTTGTGCTTGCCTCGGGCTCACCGCAGTCGTTAGATAGGGCTGAACCGATCATCGAGCATTTGTTGAGAGGTGTTGTGGTGCCGAACGAACAGGCGCTTAGACATATTTTAAAGATGAAATTTTAGGAGGATTCGTTATGAAGAGAAGATTATTTGTCGCAATGTCGGTTTTGTTTTCGGGAATAATGGCAACCGGAGTTTTGGCGGGAAGTATGGTGCCCGCAAGGCAGACCCTTGAGGAACTCGGTTATGAGGCAAGTTGGGATGCGGAAGAGAAAACGGCGGTATTTAAAAACGATGTAAATACCGTAAAGGTCAAATCGGGAGAAGGCTTTTTTGAAGTCAATGGTAAGGTCGTTCTCTTTGACGGAGCGGAGTATAACGGAAAAACTTATAATGCACCCGTACTTATAGACGGCAGTTTTTACCTTCCCGAAGATGAACTTTTGGATGCGATCGGAGCTGCAGACGAAACAGAGAGCGCAAGCGAAACGAAGCCCGAAAGCGTTAACGAGGTCTCTTTGGACAAGCAGAAACTCAGTGACATAGAAGGTATTAGCAACGCAAGGCAATTTGGCGGCTATGTGAACAAAGAGGGCAAGACGTTTAAGCAAAATGTTCTTATCAGAACTGGAGCGCCCGGAATGGGTACGGAAGGAGATCTTAAGCTTCTCTCCGAAAAGTACAAGGTTTCCGATATAGTGGATCTCAGAATGGATCAAGAAACTCAAAGCGTACCCGAACCCGAGGTGGAGGGTGCGACCAATCACCATATCGCAATGAATATATCGGGCAAGCTTGCCAACCTTATGACGGAAGAAAATATGAAGGCGTATGCAGAGGCGAGAGCAACGGGAGACAAGGGAAAGCTTTTGATGGTGCTTTCCGAAAGCGGTGTGTTGCCCACACCGACTATGTATGAGTATTTTTTAAGTGATGAGGCAATAGCGGGCTTTAAGGAATTTTTCAATATACTTTTGAATAAGCCCGAAGGCAGTTCCGTGCTTTTCCATTGCTCGCAAGGAAAGGACAGAACAGGCATGGCGGCAGCTTTGGTGCTTTATGCCCTTGATTTTGACGATGAGACCATAATGGCGGACTATATGCTTACGAACGAGGCAAATGCGGCTATTATTGCGGCAGATGAAAAGGCTATATCCGCATATACCGACGATCCTGCCGTTATAGAGCGGGCAAAGCTCGTGGATGCCGTTTCGGAAGAACTCTTATCTTCCACAGTTGAAAAAATGACGGAAAAGTACGGTTCCGTTAAGGGCTATCTTCACGATGCCGTAGGCCTCAGCGATGCGGATATAGCACAGCTTAAGGATATGTATTTGAAATAATACATAAAAAGTTAGGGAAGCACTGATTAATTAAATCAGTGATTCCTTAATGTCGGAGAAATATTAGAAACAACGTTTTTTGCTGAGAGGGAGGTGATAAT
>CAMOYW010000097.1 GCA_946630405.1 uncultured Clostridia bacterium
TTTTAAGGTCGTCCACAACCGTACCTATGGCAACGTACACGTTTGCCATTGCCTCCGAGCCGAGTGTGTCGTATATACGCCTTGCCACGGCTTCGATTTCCTCTCTGCCGTCCTTTTCTTTAAGCTCCTTTACAAGGATGATGCTCTTCTCATCCACCGCCGTAACAAAATCCTTCTGCTTTGTCGGGAAAATGTTGCGCACTATCTCCACGGTGTTAAGATCCTTGTCTATATCCGTCTCTATAAGGTAAACGATACGTCTTGCATTATTCTCTATATGGAGCTTCTTTGCCCTTGAATAAATATCCACCAAAAGCAAATTATCAAGCAAAAGGTTCTTTATAAAGTTGTCTCCGTCATATCTCTCACGATAGGCAACAAGAAGGCTCTGTATCTGGAAAGCTGTTATTTTACCTATACGGTACGCCTCTTCATCCTCGCCGTTTATCATCACTATATATTCGGCTCTTCCGTTTTCAAATACCTTAAAATACTGATATCCCTGTACAAGCTGATTTTCTGCGGGGGATGCTATAAAAATATCCGCATTTTCTATTACCGTATTAACTCTGCCGGGCTCTGTTGTCGCAACTATTTTTCCTTCTCTTTCGGCAATGGACAATTCTCGCCTGATAATATTTTTAAGCCCCTCTATGGTACTTTGTAAAATCTGATTAGAAATCATACCCCTAAATCCTCCTGAAAAAAATCCAATACTACCTCCTATATTTTATAACAAAATCGCAAAAAATAAAAGAGTTTTTTTACAATTTTTAAAAGTATTTTTTCATTCTTTCAGCAGCCCTTTCCTCTTGACAAAAAAACACACCCTCATTAAAATATAGAGAAAATATAGAGTATCTTAACAAGAAAAGGATGAATATCATGAATAAGAACGAAAACAAAACCGAGCTTTCAAGAGATGCCGTCATCATAAGGACGAGCATTGTCGGAATTGTTGCAAATATTTTTCTCGCCCTGTTTAAAGCGGGAGTCGGTCTACTTTCAAATTCCATTGCTGTAATACTTGATGCGGTGAACAATCTTTCGGATGCCGCCTCTTCCATTATCACCATAGCAGGCACAAAGCTCGCAAAGAAAGAACCCGATAAAAAGCACCCCTTCGGGCATGGCAGAGTGGAATATTTCAGCTCACTTATCATATCTGTTCTCGTACTGTATGCGGGTATCACTTCGTTAATAGAATCCGTCAAGGGCATAGTTACCCCTCAAACACCCGATTACTCCCTGCCCTCACTTGTCATCATAGCGGTCGCCGTTGCAGTCAAGCTTGTGCTCGGCAAATATGTAAAGACGACAGGAAAAAAGGTAAACTCCGATTCCCTTGTAAATTCGGGCGAAGATGCTTCCCTCGATGCCGTGATCTCGGCATCCACCCTTGTGGCGGCTCTTATATTTATATTTACGCATATTTCCCTTGAAGCATGGCTCGGCGCAATAATATCACTTATAATCATAAAATCGGGCTTTGATATGATAAGAGAAACTCTCTCCCGTATACTCGGAGAACGTGTGGATCTGGATCTTGCAAGAGAAATAAAGAAGACTGTCAAAAAATTTGACGAAGTACAGGGTGTGTACGATCTGGTTCTAAACAACTACGGTCCCGATACATTCAACGGTTCATTGCACATAGAAGTACCCGACACCGTTTCTGTCACAAGGATAGACGAGCTGAACAGAGAAATAATGAAAGCGGTATATGATAAAACCAATGTAATACTTACCGCCATAGGAATTTACGCTATAAATACCACCGATAAAAAGCAGGCGGAAATGCGAGAAAAAATAAAAGGCGAGGTCCTTGCCGTTCCCAACGTTATGCAGATGCACGGATTCTACTTCGATGAAGATACAAAGAAAATACGCTTTGACCTTATAATCAGCTTTGATGCGAAAAACAGAAGAGCGGTTTACAACGAAGCGTTGGAAAAGGTAAAGGCTCTTTACCCGGGCTACGAGCTTAATGTAACGATGGACACGGATTTCAGTGAAGAATAAAAGGGGTCTCCACCCCTTTGGCAAAAACAGTTTTTTGCTGATTTTGCAGTCATACTGCGCGCCGGCAAGCCGTCACTTGATGCCTGTAATGTTTGAAAAGTCAAGTTTTTCTCCTCGGCGAAAAAGCAGTTTCCGCCTGCGGATCAAAGTCTGCGACGCGATAATGTTAATAATATTATTAAAAGGGGCTTAATCGCTGATTTTCAAGTTGAATTTTAATGCGACAGCCCCTTTGTTTTGTTTTATTTTATTACTCCCAATGAACCGAGGAAGAGTACTCCGAGCATAAGCGGAGCTACAAATTTTATCATCACGAAATATAGTTTTTCTCTGAAGAATTTTTCACCGTTTCTTGTGACCTCATCCGTAACGATCTTGGGCTTTGCGACCCAGCCTATAAGTATACATGTACCAAAGGCGACTATGGGCATAAGCAAGGAATTGCTCACATAGTCAAGTATATCGAGTATCTGTGCTTTAGAGCCGTTGGTACTGTTGGGAAGAGTCACTTCAAAATAAAGCAGGTTGTAACCGAGGCAAACGATTATACCTATTATCAAAGCAGTAATACTTTCGGATATCGTTGCCTTTTTCCTTGACATCCCGAATCGGTCTATCATACCCGAAACAATAGCTTCAAGTATGGACGCAGAGCTTGTAAGCGCCGCAAAAAGCACCATCAAAAAGAACACCGCACCTATAACGGTACCTACGCTTCCCATTTGCACAAACACCTTCGGCAGGGCATCAAACATAAGTCCGGGTCCCGAATTCTGCATACCATCACGACCCATATACACATAAACCGTAGGTATTATCATCATACCCGCAAGGAAGGCAACCACTGTATCAAAAAGCTCAATATGATTTACAGCCTTTATGATATTTGCCTCGGACTTATAATATGAGCCAAACGCTACCATGATACCCATTGCCACGCTTATACTGTAAAAAAGCTGACCCATGGCATCCATTACGGTCACGAAAATATCCTTAAAGGTCTTTCCCTCAACGGAAGGCACGGTATAAATAAGGAATCCGTCAAGTCCCGTGCCGTGCGTTCCCTTTAAAGTAAGGGAAAACACAGCAATAATTATTATCATTAAAAACAGTATGGGCATGAGGAACTTGGACACAAGTTCTATTCCCTTATTTACGCCCTTGTAAATAATAGCGGCGGTCGCAACAAGAAATATAACATTATATATTATAGGTTCAACATTGCCCGTTATAAACCCCGTAAAATAACCGTCCTGAGCGGCAGCTTCCGCAGAACCCGATAAAAATACGATAGCATATTTAAGTACCCAACCGCCTATTACGCAATAATAAGGCATTATAAGGAAAGGTACGATAGTTGCCAGATAGCCGATCCATGTAAACTTTTTATTAATGAGCCCGTAAGCGGTAAGAGGACCCTGCTTTGTTTTTCTGCCTATGGCAATTTCCGTAATAAGCAAAGTAAAGCCGAAAGTCAGAGCAAGCACGAGGTACACCGCAAGGAAAAGCCCCCCGCCGTCCTTTGCGGCAAGGTAAGGGAATCTCCAAATATTGCCAAGACCCACGGCAGAGCCTGCCGCCGCCAGTATAAATCCCAAAGTTCCAGAAAATGTGTTACGTTTTTTATTTCCCATACCTATACCTCCGAATATTATAAATAAAAAAGGGACACCAACAAGCGTCCCCAATAAATAGCGAGAAAGGGATTCGAACCCCCGACACCGCGGGTATGAACCGCGTGCTCTAGCCAACTGAGCTATCTCGCCATAAGTGGGAGCTACAGGGCTCGAACCTGTGACCCTCTGCTTGTAAGGCAGATGCTCTCCCAGCTGAGCTAAGCTCCCATTGTTGTCAACAACAAGGGATATATTACCATATTTACAAGGATTTGTCAACGTTTTTTTTAGTGTTTAATTCCAATTTTTTTATTGCATAATTCATATATATTTGATATAATCAAAAAAATAAATAATGCGACATAGTTGACACAGCATAATTGTCACATTTTTTGCCCAGACGAGGTGATACTATGCCCAAAAAAAGAAAATTTTCCATAAGTTTAAAAATATACTTATTCGTTACCCTTACTGTGTTCATAGTAGCATTCGGTACGGCAGTTATTTCCTTTTCCATAAATGTAAATCAGATAGACAATTATTTTAAAAATCTGACCTACAACTCGGCGGAGAATTTCGCAGCCCTTGTGGACGGAGATTTCTTTTCACGGCTTAAGAAAATCGCCGAAAGCGAAGAATACCAGAAAGTGCGGGAACGTGCCGTAGAAGAGGAAAACGACAAGCCTATAGAAGACTATCTCAAAGAAAAGGGGATCTGGGAAGAATATAAAAGCACCCAGGATCTACTTTGTCGCTATCTGCGTAACATGCACGATATAAAATATCTCTATGTTGTCGAGTTAAACGGACGCAATGCCGAATATGACATGTACATCATGGATGATGACGAAAATCCCCTCACCCAAACGGGCTACTACGAAGAAAGAGAGCCCGAGCTTGCGGAACTGGATACCTACAATCGCTCCGAGCCTAAAATCTCAAACGGAGACTGGGGCTGGCTGTGTTCGGCATTTGCCCCCGTGTACGATGCAAAAGGCAAAGTGGTCTGCCATGTAGGGTGCGACGTATCTATGGACGATGTGATGAAAGAGCGTTCACGCTTCTTTATGTACATTGTTATCGGCGCACTTTTGCTTACGGTGGTCGTGCTTGCCGCCGCTATCCTCTTTGCAAACAAAGTTTTGATAGATCCTTTAAATCGATTGACTTCGGAAACAAAGAAATTCAAGCCGCAAAAGAACACCACCTACGATAATGCGCATGTGTTGAACCTCGACCTGAAAAGCAACGACGAGATCTACGAAATACACAACGCCATCCGCTCCATGCAAATAAACATAATAGACTACTTAAACGACCTGTCCAAAATGGAAAAAGACAAAGAGCAATACGTCACCAACCTTAAAAAGGCGGAAAGCGATATAAAAACAAAAGAAGAACAGATAGGTCAAATAAGCAAGGAAATATACAGAGATGCCCTCACAAGCGTCGGAAGCAAAACGGCATATATAAAAGCGACCGAAAAGCTTAATGAAGATATAACGACAGGCAACGCAGAGTTTGCGCTTGTAATGGTGGACTTAAACGACCTAAAGAAGATAAACGACGAATACGGACACAAGTCGGGCGATCTTTATATACAAGGCTGTTGCCATATCATATGCGATGTATACAAGCACTCTCCCGTATTCAGAATAGGCGGCGACGAGTTCGTCATCATCCTGAAAGGCGAGGACTACGCAAACAGACTCGAGCTGCTTGAACAATCGAAAGCCGAGTTTAACAAAGCCCTCTTGCAAGAAAGC